>DKGO01000204.1 GCA_002453315.1 Caryophanales bacterium UBA6768
ATCGTCAAAGATTAATGATTGTGTAAAAAAAGGTGATAGATTAATGGAAAGAAGAATTAAGAAATATTCTACAAAAGGGGGCACAATTGAATATTCTATTATTGGTAAAGGTGAACCTATATTTATCTTGCACGGTGGGCATTCAAATTGTAATGAAGAGTTTGGGTATAAAGCATTGGTAGAGAATGGTTTCTCTATAATTACCCCTTCAAGAGCAGGATATGGAGGAACATCAAAAGAAATAGGAGAAAGTTTATCTACTGCGTGCCGGTATTATTTAAAATTATTAAGGCATCTAAATATAAAGAAGGTTCACATAATCGCTATATCTGCGGGAGGTCCTAGTGGTATTTATTTTGCTTCCAACTATCCAGAAATTGTTTGTTCACTTACCTTACAATCTGCTGTTACGAAAGAATGGCTTACTCCGAAGGATAAGGAATACAAAGCTGCAAGAGTACTATTTCATCCAAAAACTGAAAAATACACATGGAAATTAATTTCTTTTATGAATAATCTGTTTCCGCGATTCATTTTTAAACAAATGTTTTCTTCATTTAGCAAACTAACGTATAAAGAAGCAAAGGATATGCTAAATAAGGAAGATGTAAAAGCTATTAAAAAAATGAACAATCGTCAAAGATCAAGATATGGTTTTTTTATAGATTTAGTACAGATAAATGAGATATCTATTGAAAACTTGCAAGCTATAACTTGTCCAACTCTTATTATGCACAGCAAACATGATGGGTCTGTCCCTTTAGAACATCCATATTTTGCCCATGAAAATATACCTTCTTCAGAATTATGCCTACTTGACGTTTGGGGACATTTAATTTGGCTTGGTAAATCATCTAAAGAAACAGATATAAATATAATTAAATTCCTCGAATCTTGTACTAAATTATGTAGTGATTAAACGTATAAGTTGAAAAACTTTATCGCTTTGTGATTTCTACACCTAAATTTACTGGATACTTTTGTTAAATAAGCCAACAAAAGCGTTGCTGCACATTCCGTTGAAATTGCGTATTCCACACGATAATCCGAATACACAAAAATATCAACTACTTGCTGTGCTAACAGGTTATGAAAACGTTGACTAATTCATTTGGTTTATGTTGGTATGATATTTACGTAAGGGAAAACTGTCCTAAATAAGCACAAAATGACAGGATTTAGAGGGTTTAATAAGTTAACATGTAATTAAGGAGTGAACCATATGGCACTGGTAGAATCATTACAAAAAGCAATCGAATACATGGAAGACCATCTGCTGGATGACATCACGATTAAAGACATTGCTGAACAAGTTCATTTGTCTCCCTATCATTTCCAACGTACTTTTGTCATTCTAACGGATATGACTGTTGGAGAATATTTGAGGCGACGTCGCCTGACTAAAGCAGCTCATGAATTATGCAACAGTCGTACAAAGATTATTGACCTTGCCTACAAATATGGCTATCAAACTCCTGAATCTTTTACCAAAGCATTTCATAAACAACACGGGCTTACGCCGAGTGAAGCGCGTAAAGGAATGGGCAATTTACAATCTTATAACCGCCTGGTGATACAGGTGAATGTGAAAGGAGTCGAACCGATGAATTATCAATTGATAGAACGGGAATCCTTCCAGGTTGTGGGGGTGAAAGAACGGCTTAATTGTGACGGGGATATCGGTCCGTCTCGGGATATCGGTCGTTTTTGGTCCCAAGTCGGGCAGGACGGAACTATTAACCAATTGCTAGGCTTGAATAACGGTCAAATATCAGGTTTAATTGGAGCAACAGTAGATTATAGTAAAGAGGACAATGAGATTGAATATTGGGTGGGTACTGAATACAAAGGTAGCACACCTGATGGATTATTCAGCTACGAAGTATCTGCTGCAAAGTGGGCGATTTTTGAAGCCGTGGGGCCCGTAGCTGATGTGGTGCCGAAGACATGGAAAAAAATATATTCAGAGTGGTTTCCGTCCAATGATTATGAACATAGCGGTGCACCGTCTCTGGAAGTATATAAAAGTCCTGATCCGACCAGCTCCACAGCTAAAACTGAAATCTGGGTTCCAGTCAAATAGGCGGAGAATATATCCCGGAATAACCTTCTAATTGTAAAAACCCAGCAGATGCGCTTTAATGACCTCGATGGAAAGATTCGAGGTCATTGGTTTGATATTCTACTAAATATTTGCTTGAATTGCGGATTTTGAAATAATAGTATTTAAAGATAGTATTATATAACCAAAGAAGGAGATGGAGACAATGGAGACTCATTCTGAAAATATAAAGATAGAATGTGCTGAGAATTGTGGAAACTCACCTAAAAAAGAGCTGCTTAGAGATCTTAGTATCGCTTTTGTCAAAAATGAAATAGAATTTTGTATGGATTGGATGACAGATGATGTGGTTTGGGAAATCATCGGTGATAAACTAATTCGGGGAAAAGGTGATTTTGAAAAAGCGTTACATCAAATGAAAAATCGTAAAGTTCAACAGTTACGTATACAGAACATCATCACACACGGAAATACAGGTTCTGTAAATGGAACTTTAATACTAAACGATAAGGAAAGTGTTGCTTTTTGCGATGTATATAACTTCAGAGGCTTTGGTAAAAATTCAAAAATTAAGGCAATCACTTCATATGTTATAAAAATATCTTAAATAAGCAATTATTAATAAGCTTCACTGGAAGTTTCTTTTTGGGATTCTATCACTTTTCCATAAAGGAGCGATTGTTCAATAACAAGTTACTTGGAGTGCGGTATAAATATATTAACAGGAGTGGATCATCATGGAACCAGTTTTATGGATAGGTGTATTTAGTTGTTTTGTTGCAGTCTTTGCTTTGTTTATTATCAATAATAAGAATAAGAAATAAGGCTTGCCTACTTCCTGTTCCATTTTTGATTGTTTACACAAAATTTTATTCAAAAACATAAGTTAATCCTTCATAAATGTTTACCTGATTTTTCTCTTATACAGCCGCTAAATCACATATATTGAATCCCGTTTAAGTACTAGAACGTCATTCAAGTGGATGGTATAATGAATTTATAAATCACGATGGTTCGAATTAACTGAATGCTGGGAGGATTGTATTATGGACGATAAAACTGAAGAATATATCGGACCGAATCAGGCGATGTCTATCATTGATCGTTCATAACGAATTGTTCGACAAAGCGGAAGATGGCATATGGTTACCATGCTGGCGACTGGAATAATTACCATTTAAAAAATACAGTATGGAGGATTAATAATGATGATCAGCTTGAAACCGTATTTAAAATTACAAGGAAACGCGAAAGAAGCCATTCAATTCTATGAACAAGTTTTAGACGCTAGCATCCTGCATATTCAAACATATGCGGATTTACCCATGCCTTTTCCCGATAGCTTGAAAAATCAAATTGCACACGCCGTTTTAAAAGTTGGCGATTCGGAAATCATGTTTTCTGATTCCCCCGAAATGCCTGTTCAGATCGGTGATAATGTGACCATAAGTATATCCACGAACCATGTAGAGGTGACAAAGCGCATTTTTGATGCCTTACAAGCAGGAGGAAATGTGATTGCGTCGCTGGAAGAAACTCCTTTCAGCCCTGCTTTCGGCACGGTCAAAGACAAATTCGGTGTCACGTTCACCATTGTAACTGAACATCAGAATGGATGACTATTTGAAATTCTATCGTTTTTTCAATGGGCGATTGTTCATAACTAGTTATGTATAGTACAATATTAATATATTAACAGGAATGGATCATTATGGAACATGTTTTAAGGTTCCATGCCATTTGATTAAATATTAGGTGGACAAAAAGAGGTTCATAGTGTTCTAGGGTTAGAATTAATTTTAAGAACATGGTGGTATTGGGAATAGAATACCCTCATGTTATTTATTGTTTTTTAATTAGATAACATTTGGTATTTGTAAAAGATTTGAAATTTTCAGAGATAACTACGAGCACAATTTATATATCTGCACATATTACTTAATTTAATATAGATAAATTATGAAACTCAACTGAACATAATTCAGTTGAGTTTTTTTGTGGTTTGGATAATTTTTTAAAAAAAAATTTGCTCATTTTTTTGGCACTTCAAAAAAAATCTTGTTGAAGGTTATGAAAGGGGAAATCATCACCCACCTTTGCAGTTGCGAAGGGAGAGGAAATGCATGATAGAACCAGATCGTACCGAGTGGCAAGTTCGCTGTGCATTTAATTCTTTTTGTAAACGTGTATTGAAAAATGAAGCAATTAATATTTTCAACGAAAGACAACAACGACAAGCAAGGGAGATGACATTTTCTGATCTCACACCACAAGAAGAAAATCAACTCTATACCTTAGATAAGCAATATGAAGGAGAAGAAGGAAAGTTTTCAAGTGGCTGGAAAGAAAATAACTCCGAAATTACTTGCTGAAGCAATGCGTACCTTGCCAAAAGAAAAGCGTATCACTATCCTACTATACTATTTCTTTCAACTGTCTGATGTGGAGATTGGTCAACTTCTCGATATTCCACGCAGTACAGTTCAGTATAGACGGACAAGCTCTTTTGAACGGTTAAAGCGATTTTTGGAGGAACATGCAGATGAATGGGATGATTAATTCTAATGTTGAAAACAACGAGCGTGGTTTATTACCGTATCCAATTATTTTAGCTGCAAATAAGGGTGAGCCAGAAGCAATGAAAGTAGTTGTTCTACATTATGGAAGTTACATGAACAGCTTATCCATGCGTAAGCTTCGAGATGAACAAGGAAACACTTATTGGGGCATTGATGAAGATACACGTGATCGATTACGTTCAAAGCTTATGCATTCTGTTTTAGCATTCAAGATTTGATGAAATAATAGTCAGGTTTTCCCTTTCAATAATCATATATTTGTTCCTTGACAAAGAAAGCACGGAAGATAATACCGTGCAGTATATGCATAAAATGCATAAAATCAGATATGTTCTACTGATGATGAGCCACTTGATTCATACGCCATGACTTTTTTGGAAACGAGCGATAATCTATGAGTCTAACGCAATCGTGGTGGATTGCTGGCGAAAATCCATCAGTATGATAATGATACTCCCTTACAGTCATGGTTCGAGCGTTTAAAGCGTCACAAGCTATGAGTAGGGCTGGAAGAAATACTTGCAGGGGTGAAATTCCCGTGGAGCTGTACCAACAGCCGTCTGATTTTATAACAATAGCTAGTAAATTAAGAAAAGGATATACTTTTAAAGTTTGGAGGTAATTACAATAAGTAAACAAGTGCCTATTGAGCAATTGATAACAACCAAGTCCACTTTAATTGAAGCTTTGGAAACAATGAAAGAATATAAATTTTGGTCGGATTCCACATTATCTAGCTATCAACATGATGTACAAGAGTTTGAAAATTTTCTCTGTGATATTGGTTTAAATCCTTTTTTAGAAAACGGTAGACTGGATTATGTCCAAAAATGGATTAAGAAACAAAAGGAGGAAGAGAGGGTCAGTGTTTCTACTATTAAACGAAGAATAGCAGCTTTATCATCCCTTTATTCATTTTATCGTGATTTAGGAATTGTTAGTAAAAATCCTTTTAAAGTAATTACATTACCAGTAGGAGAAGCAGGTCATCATTCGCCTATTTTAACGTTAGAACAGTTACGACAAGTTTATCATTATGCAGATTTACTTCAAAAAGAGCATCATCCAGTAGCAATGACTATAAAGACACTTATTTTTACAGGTTTAAGAAATGAAGCTTTGACAAACTTATCTGTAAAACACATACATCTTGATAAGCAATGGTTAAAATATGAGCAAGAATATATTAATAGCAAACATAAAGTTCAAATCATTCCGTTACCTTCTAAACTACTTTCGGGGCTTAAAGAACACATCGAAATGTACCAACTTCAACCAAATGATTCACTATTATATGGTTTAAATGGATATCCCTTAAAGCCAAAAGCATTGAATCGGCTCACTAATCATATCTGTGAAAAAATGGGATGGAAAGGGGAGGAAAGGGTCACTCCACATGGTTTTCGAGCCACAATTTCCACTATTCTAGCAGAAAAAGGGGTGGAGATGACAGCGATTAAATTCTTGTTAGGGCATAGCCAACAGGATAACCTTAAATATTATGTCCGTAAAAATTATCGATTATTAAATATTTTAAGAAGAGAAATTAATCGTATGGAAGATGAATTAATAATAGAGAAAGTTTTTGTAGAGGAAGATAAAAATAAATTTACCACGGAAGATGAGAATCAATTATCTTCCGTGGAGATAACAGAAAACCATGAACCAATTATTTCTAAAGAGGCCTTCGTTCAATTGATAGAAAAAGATCCAAAATTAGCATCTATACTGATTGAAAAGAAGTTGGTGAATTTATAAATAAAGAAATTACAGTTTCCATGCGGACATAACTTTTCGCTTTTGTTTCATATTAATATGCGTATACATGCCAGTCGTACTAAGACTTTCATGTCCAAGAAGTTCCTGTAATACTTTTAAATCAACATCTTCTTCATTTAAAAGTATGGTCGCAAACGTGTGTCGCAAATGATGTAATGAGAATCGTTCTGGTGGTAAACCAGCTTGCTTCAACAGTTTTTTAAATACGCTATGCAAACCACGGGGATCTATTCGAGTACCTCGATAACTTAAAAAGATTGGTTCTGTTGGATAAGTGCGATGCGCTGGCATTGATTTCTTATATGCGATCAATAAAGGGACGACAATATCGTGAAGAGGGAGGAGACGTTCTTTTCTCCTTTTTCCGATAACACGAACAGTATTTGTGTCAAAATCAATTTGTTCCCAGGTTAGATCAACTAATTCTTGCCGACGCATGCCAGTTGTCGCTAATAATTTAAACATAGTTTCATTACGTAAGGCAAAATCACCAACATCTTGTTCTAAAAATGAAAATAATTGTTGTAATTGCGATAAGGACATATAAACTGGCAATTTTTGATCAGATTTTGGCACTTGCACATTTGCCATAAAATCATTTTTTAACCAATTTTCTTGAAGCGCATATTTACTAAAAGATTTTAAACACGAAATTCGTCGTTGCAATGTCCATGGTTGGATTTGATGTTTTAAAATTTGTTCCTGAATAAAACGTCTTGATGTCGAAGAAGATTGTTCATGCATTATAAGGGAACGATTGTGGTTAACTAAAAATTGATGAAAAAGTTCTAAGTCATATGCATAGGATCGAATTGTGAAAATAAGATAGTTTCCATGGTAACGACCTCCAATAAATTTTATTACGGAGCCGTACCAGTAATTTATATAGCGACATAAACGATTATTGAACCGACATTAGGAATTATGGTACAGTAGCTAAAATTAGATGGACACTGTACTAATTAGTTCCTAATAAAAGTTATTATGAGAACTTAGAGGGTGAAGTTATTGTTTCACTTGAAAATATTCTAGTTTACATAATATATATTATATAAAGTAAAGTAGGAACAGAAAAAGAGAGCAATCATATTTTCTATCACTCTCTTAATTCTAACAAAAAATCAAATTAAATTAATATCCATAATACGGACCTATCCCAGACCCTTCTACATACGGTAATAATTCCGAAACTGTAACAAATTCAAATCCATTGTTCGTTAAATATTGCATAATCTGTGGTAAGGCTTCAGCAGTCGTTGGATGAATATCGTGCAATAATATAATTGAACCTGGTCTTGCATAGGTCTGTACTGATTGGTAAACTGAATTGGCATTAAGGCTTTCCCAGTCCCTCGTATCAACTGACCAGAGAATTAACTTTTGATTTGATTCTTTCGCTTTATTTTGAACATTTTCATTATGATTTCCATATGGTGGTCGAAACAATGTTGGTCTAATTCCAGTTGCTTGTTCTATTTGGTCTAACGAAGTAACCATTTCCTTATGAACTCTTTCTGCACTTACAGCCCTTAAATTTGCATGTGTAATGGAATGATTGGCAATTTCATGGCCTTTATCGGCAACTTTCTTAGCTATTGTTGGCATACTAGCCGCATTTTGACCTAACATAAAAAATGTAGCCTTGGCGTTATATTGATCTAACGTGCTTAAAATCCTCTCTGTGACTACACCGTGTGGTCCATCATCAAAGGTTAAAGCGATGTATTTTTTTCCTCCCAAACTTGCTGGTGGTGTATTAGAAGAATCGTCTTCATCTTGCTGTTTTTCTTCTTCTTTTCTTTTTTCTTCCTCTATTCTAGCAATCTCTTTAACTACCTTTTCAGATAAAATCATAGATTCATAAGTTTCATTTATAAAAGGGTAAATGGAAGTAAGTGGAATTTCTTTAACGATAATTTCATTATTATCTTCCAATTCACCGGGATTAAAATGAATTAATAATTGTTCTTCATCAAATGACCAAGGGACATTATTGTTTGATAAAAGCTGATGTAATGAATCTTCATTTAAGGCATCAGTCTCTTTAAAAAGTTCGAGTAATACCCCGTATAACTCACTATTGTCTTCTGGATAAAATACATCAGCCCATTTAATTATCTTTTCTTCATCTACATCAATAATAAAGGTATGTACTTGGTTAAATTCATTATTTTTCTCAACCAATTGTTCTGTTTTTAAAATTAGCTGATACTGGTGATCGTTTACTTTAACGAATTCTGTTTGCAAACTGAAATGTGACTGAAATGATTCCCCCATCATGTCATTAATAGTGTCCATTTCTTCATAAAATTTCTGTTCTTGTTCTGAGACAAACTGTTTAATCGGAACATCAATAGCCTCTATTTTGGTGTATGGATAAGTAATGTAAGACGTGAAATATTCAGCCTCTTTTGCTTCAGATTGCAAATAAATATCTTGTTCAACTTGCTCATTATCAATTTTAACACTAACTGAAGCTACTTTAATCCGTTCTTGTTGAATAAAATCAGTAATAACCGCAATTGTAACTGTTAATATTGATAAACTCAAAATAACAACAGCTAAATTTGACCAGTTAAACTTCTTCCTTTTTCTAGTTGCTCTTCTATTTTGCTCCATTAGATTAACTCCTCGTATAGATCCTACTATTTTAAAAATTGCATACCACTAAATTATATCAAATTATATATAAAAATGACATAATTTTTAGACAACCTTAATCATTATTTTTTAAACTTACTTTAATTAATGGTTTTACTGCAGGACCATTTATCACTTCCCCTTCATGGGAAAAACGGGAACCATGACATGGACAATCCCAAGTTTTTTCTGCATTGTTCCAACTGACCTCACATCCTAAATGGGTACAAGTCGTATCAACCCCGTATAATTCTCCATTTTCATCCTTAAAAACACCGACACGTTCCCCTTTATATGTTACAATTTTAGCAGTATTTTTTACAATTTGTTCAATATCTTCTTTTGGCCGTTCCAATTTACCTTTTACTAAATGCTTTGTGACATCAGCATTAAAGGTAATCAATTTACGTACCGATGGGTCAACCTTTAAATTCCTTGATGGGGAAAAAACTTCATTATATTTATTTTCATTTTTTAAGATAGTATCTGTTAAAATTTTTGCTGCGTTTGTCCCATTGGTCATCCCCCACTTCCTATAGCCTGTGGCTACAAAAACATTCTTTTGATTTTTTGTGACAGCCCCGACGTAAGGAATTTTATCTAATGTAACGTAATCCTGTGCCGACCAACGATAAGCAACTTCGGTAACGGTGAAGTGTTTTTTAGCAAATTGAAGAAGTGACTCATAATGCGTCTCCATATTTTCCCCTTGACCTGTTTTGTGGTTGTCCCCTGCTATAAGTACATAATTTTCATTATTAATTTGACAAGGTCTGATTGATCTGCTAGGTGAACTGCTGTTAATGTACATTCCTTCATCAACACGTTCCTTCGTTTTAATGGCGATTATGTAGGCTCTACTCGCATACATTCTTGTCGGATAAAATCCTAAACCATCATAAAAGGGATAATGTGAAGCTTGGATAACGTACGAAGAAAAAATTCTCGTTTCATTGTTCGTAATAACTGTAGGTTTTGTAGTAAACTCTAGATTTAAGGCACGAGTATGTTCGTAAAATTTAACGCCTAGCTTAACACATGCATGTATCAATTGATTGGCATATTCCGTAGGATGAAAATGGGCTTGATTTTTCATTTTAATGGCTAATTTAATTGGTAAATGGATTGGTAGTATATGGGTTGTTTCACTGTCAATATTTAATTTATTATATGCATTAAATTCCTCTTCTATTTTTTTAATTTCTTTATTGTCATCCGTATATAAAAAAGCATTTTCATTTGTATATCGACATTCAATTTCTTCATCCTTTATAATTTGTTCAATTAACCTTTTTGCCTCATTATTTGCCTCATAATAAAGCTGAGTTTTTTCCAAACCAATATGATTAATTAATTCTGAATAAATTAATCCATGCTGTGTCGTTACTTTCGCTGTAGTCAATCCTGTTGTGCCATGTAATAACTTACCAGCTTCAATGACAGTAACTTCAATTCCTTGTTTTGATAATAAATAAGCTGCTGTAATTCCAGTAATACCACCGCCAACTATACATACTTCAGTATGGTGTTTTTTTTCGTCGTGTTGTTCAAATGTAGGAATATTGACTGAGTTAAGCCAATAACTAGAAGATTGTTTTGGTAATGAAACGTTCATAATAGTCCCCTTTCTGTCATATACATTTATATTATGGGATTTATTAAAATAAATATGTATTTAAAAGGGGAATTTAAATTGCAACCGTTAACAGGAAATATTGGTACATTTTATAAATGGAATGAGTTAATTAATTGGATAAAAAAACAATCACATTATGTATTAAACAATAACTTACATAAGGAAAATAACATGATATCGGAGAATGTTAGAATGGGCTATATGGTTGATCAAAATCATCCATACGACTCAGAAATATTTGACCAGCATGTAAAGTTACTCTTGGAAAATTATTCATTTATAAAGAAAAAAATAATAGGATATTCCACTTTAAATAAACCAATTATTGAATTGCAAATTGGGAATGGGAAAACCATTAGTCATTTTAATGCATCTTTTCATGGTAATGAATGGATTACATCGGCTATTTTAATGTCATGTGTCAATCTTTATGCGGAGAACATTTTAAATAGAAATAAGTTTTTTATCGATTCATTCCAACACAATTGTTTATCCTTTGTTCCGATGGTAAATCCAGATGGAGTTGATTTGGTCATCCATGGTAGCAAAAAAGCAGGTAAATATGAAAATCAACTTAATATTATTAACAGAGGAAATGATGATTTTCAATTGTGGAAAGCGAATATTCGGGGGGTTGATTTAAACAAACAATTTCCTGCTAATTGGGATATTGAAGCAAAAAGAAAGCCAAAAATCCCCCACTTTCGTGATTATCCCGGAAAAATCCCCTTTTCTGAAACCGAATCAATCGCAATGAAACTGCTTGTTGAAGAAAATGATTTTACCCGAGTTCATGCATTACATACACAGGGAGAGGAAATATATTGGGGGTTTAATGATTTAGAGCCTTATGAAGCAAAATTGATTGCCGAACAATATGCTAATAAAACAAACTATAAGGCCGTGCAACATATTGATAATTATGCTGGATTTAAAGATTGGTTTATCCAAACATATCGTCGGCCTGGATTTACCATTGAATTAGGCAAAGGGACGAACCCTTTGCCAATGTCACAATTTAATTCAATGTTTATAAAAATGTGGGCGATTTTCATCCACAATCTAACTTATTGATAAAATTCATTTCATTGAAAATATGTCTTATAGTACCCCCCTACCCGATGACTATTATCAATAATAAAAATAAATTCGTCTGTCTCATTGACTACTTTATATTGTTTCCCAACTGTAAGCATTGAATTGACTTTAAATTTCTTTGCTACATTTTCGATACAAGTTACGTAACGATCTGATTTTGTTTGTTCCCAACTTTTATGAATCATTATTTTCTCCTTAATAGTTAACATAATATTGTTATGGTAAATTTACTCAAACAAATGTAAATATTGTTCATAGCCTGCTTCTTCCATATCTGCTTTTTTAATAAACTTTAATGCAGCGGAATTGATACAGTATCGTAGGCCACCAGCATCTTTTGGCCCATCTTCAAATACGTGTCCAAGATGTGAATCAGCCAACTTACTTCTTACTTCAGTACGAATCATACCATGGGAAGTATCTAGTTCTTCTTGCACATGCTGTTTAACGATTGGTTTTGTAAAGCTTGGCCACCCACAACCAGCATCATATTTATCTGTTGAGGAAAACAGGGCCTCACCGGATACTATATCGACGTAAATTCCTTCTTCCGTATGATCATTAAACTCGTTATTAAACGGTTGTTCAGTTCCATTTTCCTGTGTAACATGATACTGTAAAGGCGTTAATTGTTCCTTTAAAGTTGCTTTGTCATATGCTTCTTTCCAATTATCCTCGATGAACTGTGCTCTCCCAGAGCCTTTTTTGTAAGCTTTATAGTGAAATTGGTTTTTTTTATAGTAATATTGATGTTCTTCTTCTGCCCGGTAAAATATTTCGGTAGGACGTATTTCCGTCACGATAGGTTTTGAAAACTTTCCACTATTTTGAATGGCTAATTTCGAGTCCTCAGCAATTTGTTTTTGTTGTTCATTATGATAAAAGATAGCTGTTTGATATGACTGTCCACGATCATGAAATTGTCCTCCGGCATCTGTTGGATCTATTTGCTGCCAAAATAACATGACTAATTGTTCATAAGGGAAAATATTCGGATCGAATGTAATTTGTACTGCCTCAAGGTGACCTGTAGTATCAGAACATACTTGTTCATAGGTAGGATTTTCTACATGACCACCTGTATATCCTGACACGACATCTTCAATACCCGGTCTTTCATCAAAAGGTTCTACCATACACCAGAAACAACCACCGGCAAATGTAGCCTTTTCTAATTGTTTTGTCATTTTTTTACCTCCAATGATTACATCTAACTATTCGACTAATCATTTTAAATATGATATTTATATTATTATTTTAACAAACGAACTAAATCATACAAGGAAATATACTCGTTCCGAAAGTAAAAATCACCATACGAGTATACAGTATGATGATTTTATTACTTATTTTTTCTTTTTCTTCTTTTTTTCTGCTTCTTGTTGTTGATTCATCGCTCGCATCATTTGGGTAATTTTCTTTTGCGATGGTTTTTGGCCCATTTGCATCATTAATGTACGCAACATTTGTTCATTAATTGGTGGATTTTTTTGTAAATAACTCATCATGTATCTCCTTGCAATGAAAAATCCGAGTGCCAATCCAGCTGCTAATGAACCAAGTGCAATTAGGACAATCCAAATTGTCGACATAACATATTCCTCCTATAAAAGATAACAATTGCTTTTAAAAAGTTAACGATACTATTGTAATAAATTTTGCACATGATTGACAATATTTTCTACTGTAAATCCATATTCTTTGATAATTGTATCTCCTTTAGCTGATGCACCAAAAGTGTCTACACCAATAATGATGCCCTTATCCCCTACATATCGTTCCCAACCTAATGAAGCAGCCATTTCTATGGCGACTCGTTTTTTTACATGAACCGGAATGACTTGCTGTTTATAATCATCATCCTGTTGTTCAAATAAATCCCACGAAGGCATGCTTACTACTCGAACTTGTCTACTTTGGGCACTTAATAAATTGTGTACTTCTATCGCTAAACTGACCTCAGAACCACTTGCTAACAGGATAACTTCTGGTTCCCCATCACAATCTTGTAAAATATAGGCTCCTTTTCGAACACCATTACTTGCCAATTCATTTGTTCTGCTTAGAGTAGGCAAACCTTGTCTAGTTAACACTAAAGCTGTCGGTTGTGACGTTGATTCCAATGCTATCTTCCAGGCAACTCTAGTTTCATTTCCGTCAGCCGGGCGTAATACTGTAAGATGTGGCATTGCCCGTAATGAGGCTAGTTGTTCCACTGGTTCATGTGTTGGGCCGTCTTCACCAACGGCAATTGAATCATGAGTAAACACATATGTCACTGGTGCTTTCATGATGGCTGATAAACGGATGGCTGGTCTCATATAGTCACTGAAAACGAAAAACGTTCCCCCGTAAACCTTTAATCCACCATGTAGGGCCATACCATTTAATGCAGCTCCCATAGCAAACTCACGGACTCCAAACCAAATATTACGTCCGCTATAATGATCCTTCGAAAAGTCCTTTTCTTCTTTCATCATTGTGTTATTGGAGCTTGCTAAATCAGCACTCCCACCAAATAACATTGGAACAGATTTGGACAAGGCATTAATCATATCACTTGAAGCAACTCTAGTTGCTAATTTATCTTTACCAGCTTCATAAGTAGGTAAATGATTATCCCAGTTATCAGGAAGTTTATTTTTTATTGCTAACGTTAATTCATTTGCCAAATTAGGAAATTCTTTCTCATATCGTTTGAAAAGCTCATCCCACTTCTGATTAGCATCATTACCCTTTGTGACTATTTTTTCTGTAAAATGTTCATATACTTCATCACTTACGTAAAATGGTTCATGTGGCCAATTATAATACTCTTTTGTTAGCTTAGCTTCATCAATACCTAATGGTGCCCCATGACTTGCTGAAGAGGCAGATTTATTAGGCGATCCATAACCGATTACTGTTTTTACTTCAATCAATGTCGGTTGTGTTTTATTTTCCTTTGCTTGTTCTATTGCGTGAGAGATTTCCGTTAAATCATTACCATCACTAACATGTATTACTTGCCATCCGTAAGCGGAAAATCTTTGTTCAACATCATCTGAATATGATTGCTGTAGGTCACCATCTAGTGAAATATCATTAGAATCATATAAAACAATTAGTTTTCCTAATCCTAAGTGCCCTGCTAAAGATGCTGCCTCATGTGATATACCTTCCATGATGTCACCATCACCGACTAACGAATATGTATGATGATCAATGATTGGGAAATTTACCTTATTATATTTTGCCGCTAAATGGGCCTCAGCCATCGCCATACCTACAGCCATCGCCACACCTTGGCCCAATGGTCCCGTTGTTGCCTCAACGCCATCTGTGTCTAAAACCTCGGGATGACCTGGTGTTCTAGATTGCCACTGGCGGAAACTTTTTAAATCATCCATTGTTACATCATAGCCTGATAAATGTAATAAGCTATATAATAGCATTGATCCATGACCAGCAGATAAAATAAATCGATCACGATTAAACCAAGAGGAGTTTTTAGGGTTTTGGATCATAAACTTAGTATACAAAGCATAGGCCATCGGTGCAGCTCCCATTGGTAAACCGGGATGACCAGAATTAGCCTTTTCTATCGCATCGATGGATAGAGTACGAATTGTATTAATTGCTTGTTGTTCAATTGATGTAGACATAGTCTCTTCCTTTCAGTGTAAATTATTTTTGGTTTTTATATTTTTTATTTTCTTTGGCGTGACATCATTACCTTCAGGGTCAATGACTGTCACATGCTCTAATTGATTTTTAAAGGAACTCCGTATATTTTTTAAGTATTCTTGTCTTAACTGTTTCTGTTCCTTCTTTTCCTCATCAGTTAAATTCGATGATTTCGCTTTTTTAGCTAAAAAATTGATCCTCTTTAGTTTTTTATCTGATAACATGATTTTACACCTCTTATCTATTGTACTTAACTTTATCTTAATAGTAAAAAATAATACAAATTAGCTTAATTTTAACATGGATAATAGTAGCACACCATTTAGATTATTATTGACTGAAGAATTTCCTAATAGACTTTCAATGCGATAAAACAGAACCTATGTTTGACTTATAGTGTGTTTATGCTATCATATTAGTAAGAAAATATATAGGGTGGTGTTAATGTGAATAATCTATCAAAACGACAACAAATGATTTATGATTTTATTATAAGTGAAGTAGAGGTCAAAGGTTATCCCCCTTCGGTAAGAGAAATAGCTAAGGCAGTTGGACTTGCTTCAAGTTCAACAGTTCATGGACATTTATCAACGATAGAGAAAAAAGGCTACATAAAAAGAGATCCAACGAAACCAAGAGCGATTGAAATAATCGATAAGCAATTAGAACATGCATCAAAGGATACTGCACGTTATGCCCCTGTTATTGGGAAAGTAACAGCGGGAATTCCCATTACAGCGATTGAAAATATTGAGGAATATAATCCGGTACCAAGTTCAATGGCTAGTGCGAATGATAATTTATTTATTTTAGTCATAGAAGGCAACAGTATGGAGAATGTTGGTATCTTAAATGGAGATAAAGTAATTGTAAAACAACAACAAACGGCCGAAAATGGCGACATTGTCGTAGCGATGACTGAAGATGATGAAGCAACAGTAAAAAGATTTTTTAAAGAAAAAGACCATATTAAATTGCAACCAGAAAATGACTATATGAGTCCAATCATTTTAGATAATGTCACCATTTTAGGGAAAATTGTCGGATTATATCGTCATGTAAAGTAATATTCATTATTTAAATCCCGTACATAATATCGTCAATCGTACGGGACTTTTTAAATTTATAAAATATGTTGTTCCATTAAAGAATTAATCGTTTTAATTATTGCAATTTTCACATGGGCGTATGTAAGCCCTCCTTGCATAAAGGCAATATATGGTGGTTTAATCGGCCCATCAATCGATAGTTCAATACTAGAGCCTTGAATAAATGTCCCCGCTGCCATGATCACCTTTTCTTCATATCCCGGCATACTACTAGGGTATGGGGCAACATATGAATTGACGGGTGAATTTTTTTGAATCGTTTGGCAAAATGCAATCATTTTTTCTTCTGAATGGAATGTAATTGATTGAATAATATCTGTTCGTTTAGTATCAAATTTAGGTTTTGTTTCAATGCCTAGCTTGTCTAATAAACGAGCAGTGAAAATGGCTCCTTTTAACGCTTCGCCGACAACGTGTGGGGCTAAGAAAAACCCTTGATACATTTCTTGAAGCATATGTAAAGTCGCCCCGGCATCCTTACCTAGTCCTGGAGCAGTTAGCCTATTTGCGGCCCTCAGTACATGTGCTTTTTTACCAACGATATATCCGCCTGCTCTCACTAAACCTCCACCGGGATTTTTTATTAAGGAACCAGCCATAATATCGGCGCCAACATGAAGCGGTTCTTTCGTTTCAACAAATTCTCCATAACAATTATCGACAAAAATGATAATATCCTGATTGATTTCCTTAACGAAGGCAATCATTTCTTCAATTTCATTAATTGAAAATGATGGTCGATCCTCATATCCTTTAGAGCGTTGAATTCCAACCACTTTCGTTTTACTAGTCATTGCCTGACGAATACCTTCATAATTAATGCAATGTCCATCTTTTAAGGCGACATGTTGATATGAAATTAAATAATCTTTTAATGACCCGGTATTGGGATCTTTTCCTATGACCTCATCTAGCGTATCATATGGCGCACCAGTGATATACAGTAATTCATCATATGGTTGTAATAAGGCAAATAAAGTCGTTGCTATCGCATGGGTCCCAGACACAATTTGTGGTCTTACAAGGGCATCTTCTCCGCCAAAAACTTTTGCATAAATTGCTTCTAGACTATCACGACCTATATCATCATACCCATACCCATCAGTTGAACTAAAATGATGATCACCTATATGTTCTGACTGAAAAGCCTCTAACACTCTAGTTTGGTTAAACTCTACTCGTTCATTTACTTGTGAAAATATATCAGCACAATCTTTTTCTATTTCTTGTATAAAGGACTTCTCTAACATCCCCCTTACCGCTCCTTTAAGTATTTTTGTAATGGATGATTATGGGCAATATACCCTTCTAACATGTATTTATTTTCATCCTCCATAAATGCATCGTTGATTAAAATAGAATGTTTTCGTAATTGATACATTAAATCAATTTGTGTTGATTCAATGGAAATTTTATAATATTCCCATTGTTCTATTATCATTTTTTCAATCAATTGGAGTAACTTATTAATATCTTCATCATTATAGGCACTCATCACAATTGAAGGATGATTTGTTGGAATAAATGCATCATTCAACAAATCCTTTTTATTATATACAGTTAACATTGGAATGTTATTTGCATCTAGTTCTTCCAATATTTCATGGACAACTACCTCATGCTGGTTATAGTCATTATTTGAAGCATCAACGACATGGATAATAAAATCAGCCTCAGTTACTTCCTCAAGGGTAGATTTGAAGGAAGCAATTAATGAGGTCGGTAATTCTTGTAAAAATCCAACCGTATCAGAAAGTAAGCATTTAAATCCTGAAGGAAGCCGAACCGTTCTAGATAAAGGATCTAATGTTGCAAATAATAAATCCTCTTCTAAGGTGTTCTCATCAGATATTTGATTAAATAATGTTGATTTCCCAGCATTTGTATAGCCTACTATCGCTATTTGATAAACATAATTTTGCTTTCTACGTTTTCGATATTGGTCCCGTTGTTTAACAACCATTTTCATTCGTCGTTTAATATCCTCGATTCGGCGTCTAATATGTCTTTGATCCGTTTCTAATTTTGTTTCCCCTGGCCCTCTTGTACCTATTCCTCCACCAAGTCTTGATAAGACAAGCCCCATTCCGTGTAGTCTAGGTAACGTATATTCCAATTGAGCCAACTCTACCTGCAATTTTCCTTCTTTTGTTGTTGCACGTTGCGCAAAAATATCTAATATTAACTGACTTCTATCAATTACACGGATTTCAAACATGTCATTTAAATTCCTTAATTGGCTAGGAGAAAGTTCATTATTGGCTATTACAAGATCAATACTTTGTAATTCAATAGATTGTTTAATTTCTTGTAATTTTCCTTCCCCTACATATGTTACGGGGTGAATTTGTTCCCTTCTTTGTACAACTACTTCCTTTACATTTCCTCCAACCGTTCTACTTAAGGAATATATTTCATCTAACGTAGAATCAAAATGTTCATCTGTCACATATTTTGTTTTTACAGCAATGATTAAAATGTTTTCCATTGTCATAGGTGTTTCTTCCTTTAATTTATAGTGATAATGTTATATTTAGCATAACAAATAGGCACATTTATGAACAGAAATGTCCATTCCTATTAGTCAACTATCGACAATATCCTCTGAAGTTATTAGTTGTAAGTCTGTTATAGTAAGGTTTTCTTCTTCAAATAAACGAATTGCCTGTTTCCGAATTCCCTGTTCAATGATATTTCTAACATATCTTCCGTTAGAAAAGTTATGCATATTTTCCAGCCTATGATGATAGATTTTCCTATATAGTTTTTCTATGGCACAATTTGATAAAATATACTCGCGGTTTTCAGCCATTTGATGGGCAATTTTAATAAGGTCCTCTGTCGAATAATCTTGAAAATATAATTGGAAAGGAAAACGAGAGGCAATGCCTGGATTTAATGACATAAAATGATCCATTTCCTTTGGATATCCCGCTAAAATTAAAACAAGGTCTTGGGAGTGGTCTTCCATCTGTTTCACGATTGTATCAATGGCTTCTCTCCCAAAATCCTTGTGTCCACCCCGTGCTAGAGAATATGCTTCATCAATAAACAATACACCTCCAATTGCTTTTTCAAAGATTGCTTTCGTTTTTTGAGCTGTTTGGCCAATATATTCACCAACTAAATCTGCTCTTTCAACTTCAATAAATTGGCCCTGTGAAAGGATGTTTAGCCGATAGAGCAACTTAGCCAATTCCCTTGCAATAGACGTTTTACCTGTTCCAGGATTTCCTGTAAATATCATATGCAATACTTGTTTTGATTTCGAAAGACCCATTTCCGTTCTTTTTTCATTTATTTGTTTCATTGCGTATATTTCAGTAACAATATGTTTAATTTCTAAATCACCAATGTAGGAAGAAAAAATGGCTTCTATTTCTTGTAATAGCTTTAATGATTTTATTTGTCGCTGATTATTTAACGAATGGATAATTTTCGGTTGCTTATTAAAGCTAATATTTATTTTACCATTTTGTTGTCGAAGTACTCGAGCGTTCAAATCATCACCCCTCAATATTTTTAGTATACGCCACTAAAAATAAAATGTGATAATCGCCCAAAATTATGTGTACCTACATATAAATAACCATGAAAAACAGTAGGAATATATTATTACCTACTGTTTTCCTTAGGGAACTATTTTTTATTATTTGAGCAAATATTAAATTCTATACTAAGTTGTCATCATTCCTCATTATTAAGCGTAACATTTCTTGCTGGAGCAAATGTTGAAATGGCGTGTTTATATATGAGTTGTTGTTTACCTTCAGTTTCTAGTAAAACCGTAAAATTATCAAATGCCTTAATCACACCTCTAAGTTGAAAACCATTCGTTAAAAAAACAGTGACTGATTGTTTTTCTTTCCTTAGTTGATTTAAATAGTGATCTTGAATATTTGTTGTTTGTGCCATTGAAAAAGCCTCCTTATTTCTATCTATATTTGATACCACATCTATTCGTATAACCAATGTTTAATATTTACATGAATAGAGTGTAGCATTTGTTGATAAGTTTGATTGTCTAAATGATACCATTGCACATTCATCTTATTTTTAAACCATGTAAATTGTCTTTTTGCATAATTTCTAGTATGTTTTTTTAATCGATTAACACAATGTTCTAAAGATGCTTCTCCATTTAAATATGGAATGATTTCTTTATATCCAATTGCTTGCATTGATGGAATGTCTCTCCCATAAGTAGTTACTAACTGACGGACTTCCTCAACTAATCCTCTTTTTATCATTAAGTCAATTCGTTGATTGATTAGATTATATAGGATTTCACGTTTCTTTTCCAATCCAATCAATTTATAGTCATAGATTGTCGTTTGTTTTTGCATTTGATGAATTTCTGTCATCGTTTTTCCCGTTGACTTGTATATTTCTAACGCACGTATGACACGTCTAATATTATTGGGATGAATTTTTTTCGCTTGTTCTTTGTCTACTCTTTGTAATTCCTCATATAAAGGGGTAATTCCTTCTGTTTTATATATTTGTTCTAATTTGTGCGTTAATTCCTCGTTTCTTTTATGCTTAAAACGATAGTCATGTAATATCGCATCAATATATAAACCACTTCCACCTACTATAATCGGAATTTTACCTTTTTCACATATTCGTTTAATCGATGACCGTACTTTATGTTGAAATTGGGCGACTGAAAATGATTCATTGGGATGGATAATGTCAATCATATAATGTGGAATATTTGCCATTTCCCCTTGGGTAATTTTATCGGTTCCAATGTCCATTCCTTTATAGATTTGCATAGAATCGCCACTAATGATTTCACCATTAAATTGTTTGGCAATATCAATACTTATTTTTGTTTTACCTACAGCTGTTGGTCCTACAATAACGATTATTTTATTCTTCACCATTATTCCCCTTATTAACTCGTTCAAACATTTTTACAAATATTTTTATTTTGTCGTGATTTATTGGTGCTATGACATTATTCTCTTAAACATTTTCTCTATTTCATCATTAGAAAAATGTATGATCACTGGTCTCCCATGAGGGCAAGTGAAAGGATCTTCTGTCATACTAAGATCATCTAATAAGGTTTTCATTTCATTAGAATTTAAATAATGATTGGCCTTGATTGATCTTTTACATGACATTAAAATGGCAACTTCTTCTCTTATTTTTCCAATTTCAATTTTCCCTGTTTGAATAACTTGTTCAATAATGTCACGAATAACATCTTCCTCCAAACCTTGGGGAAACCAAGTTGGATATGATCTGACTGCATAAGTATTGTTGCCAAAAGGTTCTAAATATAAACCGATAGACTGCAGTTGTTCTTTATATTTATCAATATACAATACTTCCTGATTAGTAAATTCAAATGTTAAGGGAATAAACAGTTGTTGTATCTCTTTCGAAGGAGTCCCAAATGATTTTTTGTAAAATTCATATTTTATTCTTTCCTGGGCCGCATGTTGATCAACCATATAAAACCCTAGTTGATTTTGTGCCAAAATATACGTCCCTCGATATTGACCAATTGGGTGTAATTCTGGCATTCTAGTAAATTCGTCTACAGAATTATTCAAAGGTGTCTTTTCATGAAATGTTTGCAATTCATCCTGTACTTCATGTATTTCATTTGCTACCTTTGTAGGAGTTTTATTGCTTATGTGTGCTAATTTTTTATCGGAAATGTTAGCTATATTTGATCGATCATTTTGCAAATGATTAGAGTCATGTAAATCTTGATTGGATCGGTGACGATCATCGTTAATAAAGGTAAATTCCCGTTGTTCTTTGATTTCTTTTTTTTCACGTTTCATTGTAATTGCTGGAATGAGTGTTAATTCTTTTAATTTTTCCACCATCATGTTATCGATTACTTCAATGAGTTCCTTTTCTTTACTAAAGCGAATTTCTAATTTTGTCGGATGAACATTGACATCTACTAAAATTGGATCTAGATTGATGGCTAAAACTACGATTGGAAATCGGTGTCGTGGTAAAAGTGTTCCATACGAACGAACAATTGTATAATTTAATGCAATATTTTTAACATATCTCCCATTGACGATAATTGTTATAAAATTTCTATTTGCCCTTGTTATTTCTGGTTTTGCAATAAATCCTGCAATATGAAAATCATTTGTCGTTGCACTAACTTCTACCATATTTTTTGCAACATGTAATCCATAAATTTGTCTTATTACTTGTAACCTTTGACCATTTCCAGTTGATGAAAAAATAACACTTCCGTTATGGGTTACTTCAAATCGAATTGACGGATGGGCTAAAGCATAGCGATTAATTAAATCTGTAATATGACCTAGTTCCGTATGGATAGACTTCATATACTTTAATCTTGCCGGGGTATTATAAAACAATTGACTTACAGTAATATCAGTTCCCCTACGAGCATCACCTTTACTTTGATTAATCATTTTTCCTGCTTCTAATTCGATTACAGTACTTGCATCACTGCCTTGGGAGGTTTTCATTATTAATTTACTAACTGAAGCAATGCTGGCTAATGCCTCACCACGAAAGCCCAATGACCTAATATGAAATAAATCATTATCAAAGGTAATTTTACTCGTTGCATGTCGTAAAAAAGCTCTTTTACTGTCTTCTTTTGACATACCTTCACCATTATCAATGATCCTTATTTCATCAATACCGGCTTCTTTAAGATGAACAATAATATTCGTGCTATTTGCATCGATACTATTTTCAATTAATTCTTTTACAACAGAAGCGGGACGTTCAACTACTTCTCCAGCGGCTATTTTGTTTGCTAATGAAGCTGAGAGTACTTGTATGGTCAATTTTATCACCCCTTAACCGCAAATGGTAACCATCTATTGCTATTAATCATCTTCTATTTCCTTATGAAATTTGTGCAACATATTTAATGCTTCTATCGGTGTCATGTCATTAATGTTTAACTTCCTTAATTGCTTAATAATGTGTAGCATATCATCACTATTTTTATTGTTATCATTATTATCTAATATTTCATTTGGAAAAAATGATAATTGTTGTTGTTTTTCGTCTGTATCATTTTTATTTTCTAATTTTTTCAAAATGTTCGATGCCCTATCAATCAATTTATTTGGTAATTGGGCTAGCTTCGCGACCTGAATCCCATAACTTTTATTTACTCGTCCTTCTTCTACTTTGTGTAGGAAAACAACTTGATCATCATATTCTTCCGCACGGACATAAATATTTTTAACATTTTCTAATGTTTCCTCTAACTGTGTTAATTCATGATAATGGGTTGAAAACAATGTTTTCGCATGGATATGTTCATGAATGTATTCGACAATGGCTTGTGCTAATGCCATTCCATCATAAGTACTTGTGCCACGACCTATTTCATCAAGTAAAATTAAACTTTTATTTGTTGCATTAGTAAGGGCGTGATTCGCTTCTGTCATTTCTACCATGAATGTACTCTGGCCCCTTACAAGATCATCTGCCGCTCCGATTCTAGTAAATATATGATCAATAATCGATAATTTTGCCTCATCTGCTGGAACGAAACATCCGATTTGACCCATAATAATCGTTAATGCTAATTGTCGCATATATGTGCTTTTACCCGCCATATTTGGGCCAGTAATGATTAAGATATTTTTTTGTTCATCTAAATAAATATCATTAGGTACAAAACTTCCTTGTTCCATGACTTTTTCTATGACTGGATGGCGGCTATTCGTTATTTGAATAGTAGAGCTAGAAAAGGTAGGTCTTTGATATTTATTTTCTTCGCTAACCGTTGCGAATGATTGATAAACATCGATTTGACTTAAGGTTTTGGCGACTTGTTGAATGTTTCCGATTTGTTCTTTTAACTGGTCGCGAATCCCGATAAATAAATCATATTCTAGTGCGATACTTTCTTCTTCCGCTTTTAATATGAGTGCCTCTTTTTCTTTTAATTCAGGTGTAATAAATCGTTCAGCATTTGTTAACGTTTGTTTTCTTTCGTACCGATCTTCAGGTACTAAATGCTTATTTGCGTTTGTTACTTCAATGTAATACCCAAATATCCGATTAAAGCCAATTTTTAATGATTTAATTTTTGTTCGTTCTTTTTCTTCAGTTTCTAACGTGGCAATCCACTGTTTGCCGTTTCTTGAGGCGTCTCTGTATTTATCTAATTGTTCATTAAAGCCATCTTTAATAATATTGCCTTCTTTTATTGAAATTGGTGGATCATCAACAATACTTTTTTCTAATAATGCCACAATTTCTTCTGGGTAGATGAGTGAGTCATTTAGTTGTATCATGTCAGATGACGTAAAATGTTGTAAAATATACTTAATATTAGGAATGCTTGATAACGATTGTTTTAATTGTAGTAAATCCCTAGCATTAACATTGCCAAAAGAAATTCTTCCTACTAGTCTTTCTAAATCATAGACTGATTGTAACGCTTCCTTTAATGATTCCCGTTCCATGAAGTTTTCATATAATGATTCCACAATATGTAATCTTTTTTCAATGTTGCTTTTATGAAGTAATGGTCTTTCCAACCACTTTTTTAATGTCCTAGCCCCCATTGCAGTAACCGTCTTATCTAGCACCCAAAATAAAGAACCGAATTTTTCCTTTTTCATTATTGTTTCAGTCAATTCCAAATTACGTTTTGAATACATATCTAATGATAAATAATGGGTTAACTCGATTATTTCAGGTTTTTGTAAATGATGGATCGATCTCTTTTGTGTATTAATAACGTAATTTAGTAATCTACTAAATGCTTGCACAATTCTCTCATCTGTTAAATCATCATATAGGTGTCTAAATTCACCAATAAAACTTGCTTGATCTTCTTTTGAAATAACGATTTGAAGCTCGTCTTTGATTTGTTGTACATAGCTATTGTTTATACTCGTTGGAACGACAATTTCCTTTACCTTTTGTTTGCCTAATTCGTGAATAACAAGTTGGAAATCATCATCAATCGTAACAATCTGTGATTCCCCTGTAGATAGATCATGATATACAATGACGAAAAATTCATCTTTAAATACGGAAATACAAGCAATATAATTACTTTCGCTATCCTGTAGCATGGAAGATTCCATAACGGTTCCGGGAGTAATAAGTTGAACTACTTCTCTTTTGACGACTCCTTTAGCAGTTTTTGGGTCTTCTACTTGTTCACAAATAGCTACCTTATATCCTTTGTCGATTAATAGTTTAATATACCGTTCAGCGGAATGGTGTGGAACACCACACATTGGTATGGGATCCGCTTTATTTGCATCTCTTTTTGTTAATGTAATTTCTAATTCCCGGGCTGCTTTTACAGCATCATCAAAAAACATTTCATAAAAATCACCTAAACGAAAAAATAAAAAAGCATCTTGATATTCGGCCTTAATACGTAAATATTGTTGCATCATCGGTGTTTGCTTTGCCATAGATTTATTTCCTCCGACCTAATCTTTCCATATGAAATATTATAGCATAGATAAAAACATGACGGAAAAAAAACGTAAGTTTTCTTTATACAATCATGAAGAAAACGCTTATACTATAACATAAAGGTAAAGTGATGAAAATAGAGGTGTTTCAATCATGGAATTGTTGTTTTTAGGTACGGGTGCAGGCATGCCTTCTAAAGAACGAAATGTTTCCTCAATTGTATTAAATTTATTACAGGAAAATAATAGTTTATGGTTATTTGATTGTGGTGAAGCCACACAACATCAAATGCTATATACGAAATTAAAACCGAGAAAAGTGAATAAAATTTATATTACTCATTTACATGGTGACCATTTATTTGGATTAGCTGGTTTTTTAAGCAGCCGCTCGTTCCATGAAGGTATTAGTCCATTAACTGTTTATGGGCCTCCGGGAATAGAGCGATATATTCATACATCCTTAGAGGCTAGTAGTACACAGCTACGTTATGAACTCCGTATAAAAGAAATTGAAGAAGGGATTGTGTTTGAGGATGATCAATTTATCGTTACATGTTATGAACTAATTCATAATGTACAAAGTTTTGCATTTAAAGTTGTTCAAAAAGATTTACCAGGTAAATTACAGGTAGAAAAATTAAAAGCTTTAGGAATTGAACCAGGACCGATTTATCAACAAATAAAGGAACAAGAGCAAATACATTTGAAAAATGGTACGATAATAAAAAGAGACGAATTTATTGGCCCCCCTAAACAGGGGAAAAGCGTAGCGATATTTGGTGATACGATGTACTCACCTGGGCATATCGATTTTGCTAAACATTGTGATGTACTTATACATGAGGCAACATTTTCATCGGACATGACAGATTTAGCAGAAAAATACTTTCATAGTACAACGACACAAGCCGCAACAATCGCAGTTAAAGCGGAGGTAAAGCAGCTAATTTTAACCCATATTTCCTCTCGATATCAACAGGCAGATGAACGACTTTTATTACAAGAGGCTAGGCAAATTTTTCCCAAGACGGAAATCGCGAAGGATTTTTTTCACTTTAACATAAATAAAGGAGATGGATTAACGTGAAGGATTTATTACAAAAGCAAAAACAATTTTTTTATGAAGGTAATACTCGTTCCTATGAATTTCGACGTAAACAATTAGAAAAGTTGAACAGCATGTTTAAGCAGTTTGAAGCTGAAATGTATGAAGCACTAAAAAAAGATCTTAATAAATCAGAACATGAGGCATTGACTACGGAACTTGGAATATTGTTTAAAGAAGTCAGTTTTGCAATAAAACATTTGAAAGAATGGATGGAGGATGAGCCAGTCGATGCTCCCCTCACCCATAAAGGAACAAAAAATTATCTTATTTATGAGCCATATGGAAATATATTAGTTATTGCACCGTGGAATTATCCGATTCAATTAGCATTTGCTCCAGTCATTGGTGCAATTGCTGCAGGAAATACAGTTGTTTTAAAACCTTCCGAATTAGCCCCCCATACATCAGCTGTTATGAAGCGGATGGTGGAGGCAACATTTGCTCCGGA
>DKGO01000046.1 GCA_002453315.1 Caryophanales bacterium UBA6768
TTTATAAGTAATTAAGGACTTACAAATAATAGTTTAGAGGATTATAAAAAGGGTAGTATTAAGAAAATGAATATTTTTCTTCCGATTTACTACATAAATTTGAATAATTTGTTAACTTAATTAAGTTTTGCCAATGTTTAGGTTGAGTTGTTGAAAATCTTAGATAAAGATCCTATATTGCTAGCTAAAAATTAAAAACGACAGTCTTTTGCTTTCACAATAAAAAGGAATATGTTAAGGTAACAAGACAAGTGAAAGTTTTTAATAAAGGGGAAGTTATCAATGAGAAAATTTTTAATAATGATATTATCCTTGCTCTTGACTATGAGTGTTTTTGTCGCTTGCGGAAATAATGATAATAATGAGGCAGCAGAAAATAATGCGGCGGATATTGAATTACCTGAACCGGATTTAGACAGTATTCCTAATATTGTTGCGGAAGTAAATGGGGAAGAAATAACAAAAGAAGACTTTGAAGGAATTTATCAACAACAATTTCAACAACAATCATTGCAAGCACAAATGTCTGGAACAGAAATCGACGAGGAATCTATTAAATCACAAACTATTGAAGGATTGGTTGGACAAATTTTACTAACTCAAGAGGCGACAAGTAAATTTTCAGAAGTTAGTGAGGAAGAAATAGATAATGTGCTTGATAACTTATTGGCGCAATATGGTATTGAAACTAAGGAAGAAATGTTTGAACAGCTTGAAGAACAAGGAGTTAGTGAAACAGATTTTATGAGTGATATTGAAAAGCAGGCAAAGATTGAACGTTTTATAACAGAGGAAATCGGTGAAATTAACTTTTCGGAAGATGAAATAAAAGAAGCTTATGAAAATGTTAAGGCACAGCAGGCAGAAATGGAAGAAAGTGATGAGGAATTCCCTGATTATGATGAAGCAAAACCGATTTTGGAAGAGCAATTAAAAAGCCAAAAAGAATCAGAAAAACTCCAAGAAATCGTCAATAAGCTACGAGAAAAGGCCGATGTGACGATTCACATTTAAATTAATAATTTCCCCCGTCATTACGAAATGTATGTACGGGGTTTTTTATTTATTGCCTATTTTTAAATGTGTTATTTCGTGCCTTGAATATTATTTAATGTTTCATTTTCTTTTCGAAAGAAGCCAAAGATACCGACTGTTTGTATAATATTCGTGAATGCTGCTTCATCCACTTCTTTAATGATATTTTCCAAATCATATAATTCATATCGAGTAATGACAAGATATAATAAATTTTTCTCTTCTTTAGTATAGGCCCCTGTCGCTGGAACAATCGTTATCCCACGGACCAACGTTTTATGAATTGCCTGCTGTAATTCCTCTGCCTTATGTGTCACGATTAATACTGTAACTTTCTCATGTCGAGTGTGGATGGCATCAATGACTAAAGTAGTGACATAAAGTGTCAGCATCGTATATAAGGCATTTTCAGGTTCGTACAACAAACCAGCCAAAAGGATAATGATGGCATTTAGCGATAAAAAATAAACACCGATTGGCCGATCATGAAGTCGTGATAATACCATGGCAACGATATCCATGCCCCCTGTTGATGCCCCCCATTTTAAAGACAGTCCAACACCAATACCTCCAAGAACCCCACCTGCAACGGCATTTAACATAATATCATCCGAAAGTGTCATCACAGGTAAAAATTCCAAAAACAATGTAACAAACACAACGGAAAGCACACTATAAATCGTAAAACCCCTTCCAACCTTAAACCAACCTAAAATAAGAACAGGAATGTTAAAAAGGAAGATTAGTTTACCTGTACTTATTTTAATATGTAAAAAATCTTGAAACACACTAGAAACGAGCTGAGCCGCTCCGCTGAAACCACTTGCATATACATTAGCATTGATTAAAAAGAAATTTAGTGATAACGCTACTAATATCGAACTTAATATCACAATAGCGATTCTTTTTGCTTCAATAAAAAACATACTCTTTCTCCCCTTTAATACAAACTTAACTTAATTAAAAATATTTACTCATAAATAAAAAGGAACTAGTTAGCCTGTCCCCTTTATTGTTCACAATTTTATCATGATTATTTTCTATTCCCATCATACATCAATCAATCATCATGAGTAAAGATTTCATGGCGAAATGGATCATACCATTTACGATATAAAATTGGCCAAAAAATAATTGTATTTCTAAGATCCGATAGGAAGGGATTTTACTCCTTTAGTTATATAACCACAATTCAATTGATCTGGCCATTTTGCGATAAATAGCATTTTGTCCCCTTTAAAAATTTCTTGACCAGATCGTTTTCATAAAACCCAATCAGACATAGAATTAAAGTTAATTATTGTTGTATGATACGGAATTACTGTACAATTTGTTTATGAATGCTAATTTGTTACTTAAGAATGTGGGATGGACATATTGATGACATTTAAAAAATCTTCAAATAAACATCGGACAACCCGTCGATCGCTTGTCCTCGCATCACTCATTATTTCGATGTTTATGTCAGCCATCGAAGGAACAATTGTTGCTACAGCAATGCCTAGTATTGTTGGGGATCTTGGAGGGTTTTCATTATATAGTTGGGTATTTTCAGCCTTTTTATTAATGAATGCTGTAACGACGATGATTTTTGGTAAACTGTCAGACCTATTCGGGAGAAAGCCAATTTATATGATAGGTGTAATTGTATTTTTAATTGGTTCGATATTATGTGGTTTTTCTACCTCTATGGGAATGCTAATTGCCTTCCGTTTTATCCAAGGAATCGGGGCGGGGGCAGTACAACCGATTGCAATGACAATAGTTGGGGATATGTATACGGTTAAAGAGCGGGCCAAAATCCAAGGCTATTTATCAAGTGTTTGGGGGATTTCAGCTATTGTTGGGCCTTTAGCTGGTGGTCTCATCGTGAAGTTTTCCGACTGGGCGTGGATTTTTTGGATGAATATACCATTAGGAATATTAGGCATGATTGGTGTTGGAATGTTTTTACACGAAAAAATTGAAAAACAGAGGCCCATCATTGATTATTCGGGAACTGCACTATTTTTCGTTACAATTTCATCATTAATGATATTATTTATTGAAGGGGGAAGTAACTGGGACTGGCTTTCTACACCAACACTCGTTTTAATTTTATTGTTTGTAATTAGTATGATGACATTTTTATGGCGACAAACAAAAGCCCCGTCTCCAATGATGCCACTTCATTTGTGGAAGCATCGTCTCATTGCTTTCGCTAATATAGGAACATTTAGTTCTGGTGTGATTATGATTGGTTTATCGAGCTTTTTACCAACTTATGTTCAAGGCGTGATGGGCTATTCTGCTGTTATTGCCGGTTTCACGTTAACAATGATGTCTGTCGGTTGGCCTATTGCCTCTTCATTGACAGGTTACATATTTTTAAAAATTGGCTTTCGAAACACAGCGATTATTGGTGGATGTTTTTTGTTAATAGGGTCATTATTTTTCATTTTGATGGATCCTTCTAAAGGTCCAGTTCTTGCTGGTATCGGTTCATTTATTGTTGGGATTGGAATGGGCATGACATCAACAACATTTATTGTCTCGATCCAAAATCATGTCGATTGGCAAACGCGCGGCATTGCTACTGCTTCTAATATGTTTATGCGAATGGTTGGTAGTTCTCTTGGGGTTGCCTTGCTCGGTGGCATTTTAAATTCTCGCTTAAATCGTTATATAGAAAAACAAGGAATGGCATTTGATGAATCACCTTCAATCAATACAATCAATGAAATTCTTGATAGTGATATTCCCACTGAATTACCACCAAAAGCGGTAGCTTTATTAGGAGATGCCTTAGAATTTGCATTAAGTAGCGTATATTGGGGAGTATTTATTTTTGCTATTGTTACATTAATTTTAACAATATTGCTACCTAAATCTAGCAAGGAGTAGTTTAGTGATTTATTCAGCAAAACTTAAAATGCCGACAGCTTCTTAATTAAAGTGTCGGCATGCATTTACTTTATTGTATTATTTTTTCAGTCACAGATATTGTTCGTTTTGCTTGATGCTTCACCGCAGCTTCAACATCCTCAACCATGTTTCCTTCTTGATCAACAGAAACACTCGTACCATAAGGGTTTCCGCCGGCACCAAAAAGAACAGGGTCAGTATATCCCGGTGTCACAATGATTGCTCCCCAATGCATCATCACTGTATATAATGATAAAATAGTTGCTTCTTGACCTCCGTGGGGATTTTGAGCGGAAGTCATCGCACTAACTACTTTGTTAACGGTTTTTCCTGTTGCCCATAATCCACCTTGTGCATCGATAAATTGTTTCATTTGTGATGCCATCACACCAAATCTAGTTGGTACACTGAAAATAATAGCATCTGCCCATTCCAAATCATCTGATGAAACGACAGGAATATCTTTCGTCATTTCAACGGTTTTTTTCCAACCTTCATCACTATTAATAACCGCTTCAGGGGCTAATTCCTCCACCTTAAAAATTTTCGCCTCTGCTCCGGCTTCTTCTGCACCTTCTGCAGCCCATTTAGCCAATTGAAAATTTGTCCCACCTTTACTATAATAAACGACCGCTAATTTTACCTTTGACATATTGACATTCTCCTTCATATTAATTCTTATTATTATTTAAAATTCCTTTAATACTTATTTTTATACCATGCTTTTGCAGCAACAACTTCTTCCATTATTAATTGATGGGTCCCATTTGTCCAAAATAATTCAACATTTGCTTGTGCTTCTTTGAACATTTTCTCTAAATCTATCGCCTCCTTTGGTGGACACATTGGGTCATTTTTACCTGCTGCAATAAAAATTGACTTATTTTTTAAATTAGGTAATTCAATATCTCGTCTGGGAACCATCGGGTGGTGTAAAATAGCTCCATCTAATGAATTTTTATCATGAAATAATAAGCTCCCTGCGATATTGGCACCATTTGAATAACCAATAGCAACGATATTGTTTCTAGCAAATTGATATTTTTCCGCTGCTTCATCCAAAAATTCACTCAATTCTTGCGTGCGAAAAATTAAATCTTCTTTGTCAAACACCCCCTCGGCTAGACGTTTAAAAAAACGGGGCATACCATTTTCTACAATATTTCCTCGGACACTTAGCACTGAAGCAGTTGCATCAATTTGATTTGCTAAAGGAAGCAAGTCTTCCTCTGTACCTCCAGTGCCATGTAATAGTAATAATGTTGGCTTAGATAAATCAGTACCTTGATGATAAATATGTTGCAATTTCTTCCCTCCCCTGATAAAACTATAATGGCCTTTCTATTTCAAATATTTCTCCTAAATTTGCATAGTGATGACCAGCCAAACGACTAACAGGTGCTAACTTATTTGCATCAATTTTCCCACTGTTATAAATTTCCTCCTTAATATGATAGTGCACAATCCTTCCTATGACTAGATCGTTACTAGGATAATTATTATCCCCGAGTTGAATTACTTTTTCTAGCTCACATTCCATCCGTACTTTTGCTTGTTTAATGGCCGGTACTTTCACCTGCACGCTATCTACCAATGTAAAAGAGGTAAGATCAATTTCACTGTCATCTTCTTGTAATGTGGCAGCTGTTTTATTCATTTCATGTACGATTGTTTCATCAATAATATGAACAACAAATTGATTTGTATCAACTATATTTCTGGAGGTATCCTTCATTTTGCCATCACGTCTTCCAATTGATACACCCATTAACGGTGGATTGGATGACACGATGTTAAAATAACTAAATGGGGCTGCATTGACGATTCCTTTTTGAGAAATCGATGTGATGAATGCTATTGGTCTCGGAATAATACTTCCTATTAACATTTTATAGTTATCTTTTACTGTCATTTGTTTTGGGTCCATAGATATCATTCTTCATTCATCCTTCACCTTATTTTGTTACAACCCTTATGATAGTGCGGCAGCATACAACCCTAATTTCTTTAATAGATCAATCAATTGCTCTTTTTCTTCATTTGTTAATCCTGCTAAAATTTTCTGAATTGCTATTTGGTGTTCCGGAAAAATTGAATCCATTAATTTTCTCCCGGCTTCTGTAATTGATGCATAGGTGACACGACGGTCTTTAGGACAGGGGATTCTCTCTAGAAATTGTTTTTTTTCTAACTTATCAACGACATACGTAATGCTACTACTTGCAATTAACACCTTATCACCAATTTTTTGTATCGGTTGGTCACCTTTATGATAAATTAGTTCCAATACTGCAAATTCTGTTGGATTGAGACCAAAGGTTCTAATATTTTCTTCAACCCGTTTTTGAACGGCCTCTAAAGAACGACTTAAGACGATAAATAATTTTAAGGAAGTATCATTTTTTTTAGTCAATTGGCTATCTCCCATTATTCATTTTTTATTCTTTAACGAATTCTTTTGTACTTCTTACCGTATTAATTGGTCGAACGACACTTTCAATTTGCTCCCGTTTTGATTCTAAAAATGGTGGTAGAGCAAGTTTCTCTCCTAACGTTTCGTATGGTTCATCTTCCATAAACCCTGGGCCATCTGTCGCTACTTCAAACAAAATTTGGGGAGCAACCCGAGTATATAAAGATTCAAAATAAAATCGATTAACATGACCAGATGAAGCCAGACCAAAACTATCAAACCGTTCAATCCATTGATCTATTTCCGAACGATCAGTCACCCGAAATGCAGCATGATGTACTGTGCCATACCCTTGCCTTGCCTCGGGAAGTGTCGTGTTATGTTCAACGATGACCGATGCCCCATTACCACCTTCACCAACTTCAAATAAGTGATAAATTCCGTCATTTTTTGTTTCTTTAAACATAAGTACTTTTTCTAGCATTTCTTTAAAAAAGTCGAACTGGGAAATTCGAATCGTGATCGGCCCTAATCCTATAATCGCATGTTCTATCGGTATTGGTCCTTTTTGCCACGGGGTTCCACCTTTTACACCGTTATTTACTTCGTCTGAAATGATTTGATATTGCTGTTCGTCAAAATCGATAAACGGTATCATTTTTTTGCCAAATTGTACCTTAATCCCTTCATGTTCAACACCTAAACGATTGAACCGTTTCAGCCAATAATGTAATGAATTATCACTTGGTACACGAAATGCTGTAACGGCAATTTCATTGGTCCCATGCACTCCTTTTGGAATTCCGGGAAAATCAAAAAATGTCATGTCTGTCCCAGGTCCCCCAACATCATCGGCAAAAAACAAATGATATGTTTGGATATCATCTTGGTTGACCGTCTTTTTTACTAATCTCATCCCTAATACATGTGTAAAAAAATCATAATTTTTTTCTGCACTACTTGTAATTGCCGTCACATGGTGAATACCTTTAAATTCCATCGTTAACTCATTCTCCTTTTAATTACCTCAAATTTGTTTTCTTCAAAAATACATTCATGAAGAAATAATAATATCTCTATTTAGTATATCTCCAATTAGAGATATTATTCCAAAAAATAAACAACTTACGTTGCTATAATTTTCACTTTAACATTCAAATAATAAGGCGTCAATGTTAATGCCTCGAATTCGAGATAAATTTTGTTTTACCAATAGTACCAATTAAGTTTGTGAGAATGCTAATCCTAACTAGATAACTTGATGGCCTTCCAAATTAAAAATCTTATAATGTTATTAATGCCATCTGTTAATCAAATTAACATAGACCCTCTAATAGATCATCCCCTTTTCGGATTAATTAAATATTTTCCATTATGATGGCTCATCAATTGGCAATAAATGTTTTTCTATTTCCTTGCGTTGCCCTTCTAGAAATGGCGGAAGGCTCAGTCCCCCTCCTAATTCTTCTAATGAACTATCAACTAGAAATCCGGGGCCATCTGTTGCAATTTCGAATAATATACCGTTCGATTCACGGAAATAAAAACTTTTAAAATAGAACCGATCAATAATACCCGTAGATTGAAAACCACGTTGTTGCACTTTTTCCTCCCAAAAAATTAACTCTTTTTCATCCTTTGCACGAATAGCAATATGATGGATACTTCCACGTCCAGGTTTTTCTGTCTCCCCATCTAATTGTTTTACTAACATTTCACCAAATATTTCTCCATCCACTAATTGTAATATAATTTCATTTGCCCTTTCCGACATTATTTTATAGTGGAATAATTCAGTTAATGTCCGTTTTAGTTTTTCCACACGTCTTACAGTTATTTCAATTGTCCCAATGCCTTTAATTTGGTGTTCCTTTGGGACAGATGATTTTTCCCAATGTTTCCATAATGGTGGTTTTTCCTCACTTACCTGCAACACCATTTGTAAACCATCTTTATCTTCAAAATATAATGCTGGCCTATTTGCATAGGTTGTTATTTCCCCATGGCTAATCTCAAATTGCTCGAAACGTTTTTTCCAATACAGCAAACTTTCGAAGGATGGAACGACTAACCCAATCCGGGTTATCGCATTAGTTCCTATATGAGTTCTGCCGATTTGTGGCATTTCAAAAAATGTTAATTCTGTTCCAGGACTGCCTGTTTGATCTCCATAAAACAGATGATACATCGATGGATCATCCTGATTTACCGTTACCTTTACCCTTCGTAATCCCAGAACTGTTTGATAAAAATAATTAGTTGCTTTTGCACACTTTGTCATCATCGACATATGATGGTGACCTTGTATTTGATACATGGGGATTCTCCTTTTTCTAAGACATCATATAAATGATTCAAAAATTGATGGTCAATGCAATTTTATCCTTTATATGTTTCACTAATATCACTTTAGCAATCAAATTATAAATTCGCAATGCTATTGTCTCGAATTCGAGACAATGGTACAAAAAATACCCTATCATACTCTGTCCATGATAGGATATTTGAAAGATTATTTATTTTTTCTAAATAAATCTAAAAATCGTTGCCAGAAATTTTTTTCCTTTAGTGTTTCATCAATTTCCTCTTTACCTTCCGGTTTTTCAATTCGTTCTGTTTGTAACACAAATTGCACCACACCAATTTGTTTATTGTTATCAGATACAAATGATAGTGGTTCGAAATCTGAATAATCAAATGAGGCTAGTTGCTCATCAATTTCCGATTGCATTTTATTTGGTAAGTCCCTTGTTTCATGATGAAGTTCCTTAGAACCGTCATGAAGCTTTTTGCTCCCTTTATTAAGCTCCCCAGCCCCTTCCTTAACACCTTGAATGCCCTGGTCAATATCCTGATATGATTGGCTTAATTGATGGACACCATTTGTATACCCGACTAATCCATCATGAAATTCATCATATTGTGACGATAATTCCTTTAATCCTGCTAGTAATTCAGTAAGTTCACCTAATTGATCTAATTGTTGAAAACTTTGCTCAATATTATCGGCAATTAATTGTAATCCCTGTCCAACCTGATCATCTTCTGATTGATTGGCCATTTGGCGTAATTGTTCTGGTAATTGTTGCAATTCACCCATACTTGGTAACTCAATATCAGCATCTATTGCCTCGTTTATTTGTCCAAATGCACCTTGAATTTGTTGAGAACCTTTAACTAGATCACCTGATGACTGATCCAATTCTTGTATACCAGATAAGTATTTACCTGAACCAACTTTTAATTCGGATGTTCCTGAGTACAACTCAGCCGTCCCTTCACTTAAATCTCCAATACCTTGATTAATATCCCGGATTGCATCTGTTAACTTTTGCATATCATCCTTCATGCTACCAAACTCTGGATCATCAATAGCCACATTAGCGGGAACAGCTGAAATTTGGATTGGATCCATCTTGAACGATTCAACATCCGCAGAAACGACTAAATGTTCTTCCTCACCTGGCATTACATTAAACGATATGAGGCGATTCTTTCCTTCCTTAGCCTCTGTTCCTTTCGGTGAATGTACTTGTTGAAAAATTTCTGGATCTAATGTAACAGAAATCTGTAACAAGTAATATTCAAAAAATGTAGCATCAATTGTTTTATTAGCAGAAGTATTTATATGAATTTCTAACTCACCATTTTGTCCTGCTAATTGTTCAGGAGATATTTCTTCGCCATTTAACAAATAAGTAATTTCTATATCCCACGGTAATTCCCGTTGCTGTAATTCACCTTGATAGTAAAATTCATCAGCATCCGCATGGAATTGGATTTTTTGATCACCTAATTGTTCTATTGGCAATAAATTAGTCAAATTGCGAACATTCTTATATAACCCATAATCAATCATTTTCCCCTGTTTCGTCATATGAAATGTATTCACAACATACATTTCCTTTATCGTTCCGTTTGCTGTCAAATTACCGTAAATGACCTCATCTTTTTCATCATATGATCCGACCTTATCCCCATCTTTGGCACTAACAATTGTTGATGGAATAAAAGAAATTGATGCGAAAAATAATGCACTAATCACCATCACGGCTATCCATTTGTTTAAACGCATCCAGTCACTCTCCTTTATAAAAATTTGCTTTCCATGTTGTTTTTTCTATAAACCGATCAAATACGATAAGTAAGGCCGGTAATAATAAGACGACTAATAAAAATGCTAACAATGTTCCGCGACCGAGTAAAAGTCCGATTGCGGAAATAATTGGATCTGACGATGTCGCCCATAAAATAAACCCAACACTCGATAAAATCGAAGCAGAAACTCCGATAGAAAATGTTTTTTCATTAATCGTTTTGACAATTGCTGCAATAGCGGGTAGTTCTTTGCGATTGTTCGTATAATCCTCTGAAAACAAAATGGCATAATCTACAGTCGCCGCTAATTGAACAATACTGATGATTAAATAACCAATATATACGAGTGAATCTCCCGAAAAATATGGTATCGATAGATTGATCCATACAGAAGTTTGAATTGTTAATAGTAGTATGATTGGGAATGTTAAAGAACGAAATGTAACAAGTAGGACTAGTGCAATCGCCACAACCGTTAAAATGTTCACTAATCGATTATCTTTTTCTACTATTTGCTTCATATCGTATAGGGTAACTGCCTCACCTGTCATATAATACTCTTCATAATAGCTTCCTACCATTTCCCGCACCTCTTCAACAAAACGAAATGCAATTTCGCCTTCCTCATCCGTTGTCGTATGAATAATAATCCGACTATAATTATTCGAGAAAAAATTTTCCGTTATTTCCTCATCTAAAAACCCGGGTGGAATGGTAGCCCCAATAACATTTGTATACGAGGCAACACTTTTAACGTATTGCAGTGACTCTAAGTGACTAATTAACTCAACTTCTCTGGGTAGGTCGCCTTTTTCAACGAGTAACACCATCGGTGTATATTTTCCAAATGCTTCTTCAATTTGAACAACATCTATTCCTGCCCTCGTTTCTTCAGGAATTTCGCCCATCCCATAAAGAAAACCCGTATTATTTTGTGCTAAAAATGCTGGAACAATGACTAATGCAACGATGAACATGATTGGGAATCGTAATTTTACTAAATGTTTTCCAAAACGATATTTATTCGGAAACCATTGTTTATGATGGGTTTTATCAATATATTTGTAAAGCATTAACGTTAAAGCTGGCAAAAAGATCACGACACTTAGAAAACTTAACAAAATTCCTTTCACCAAATTTAGACCTAAGTCGGCTCCTAGCTCAAAGTTCATAAACGTTAATGCTAAAAACCCAAAAAATGTCGTCGATGCACTCGCAGCAATTGCTGGGAATGACCGTTTCATTGCCAGTGCCATCGCCTCTTTTGGGTCCGATATCTCTTTTCGATAATCATCAAAACTGTGTAATAAAAATATTGCATAATCAAGTGAAACAGCTAGTTGCAAAATGGGAGCGACAGCTTGTGAAATGAATGATATTTCCCCGATAAATATATTCGTTCCCAAATTTATGACAACTGAGATTCCAATCGCTGTTAAAAACAGTACTGGCTCCATCCACGACCGTGTCGATATTAACAGGATAAAAATAATAATTGGAATTAAAATTAATGCAGCATTTAATGTTTCTTTTCCAGTAGCCTTTTGTGAAATGGCTGTATCCAATGCATCCCCTGAAAGTGCATTTTCTTCCCCAATTAATTCATAAAGTGCATCTGTTGCCGCTACCTCTTGACCATCTTCAATATGCAATGTAAATAATGCATAATTGTCTTTGTAATAAGTTTCAACCATAGCTGAATCTGCAACTTCAATTGGTGTTCTAATATCAATGACATCGTCTAGCCACATGACATCTGAAATACCATCGATTGCTTCCATTTTTTGTTTCATGGCGATTGCTTCTTGGATATCGATATTTTCTATCATCACTCGGGCATTCGCTATTTTTTCTGTAAATTCACGATCCATGACATCGATTGCTTTTGTTGAAGGTGAGTCTTTCGGTAAAAAATCTGTCATACTATAATTTACTGGCACTCCGAACTGTACAATTGCACTGATAAGTGCAATCGCAACGAAAGTGATGACAATTGATTTTTTATATTTTAATGATTGGGTTAGTAAGTTAATTAATTTCACCTTCTTTTGTTGTAACAATGGGCACTATATTTTTTTCCAAACAAAAACATCCATTTCTTATTTTACGTTTCTTTCCTACAGTTTACAATACTTATAACGGTTGATTTATCACATTTTTTCGACAAATGTCCTAACGATATTCATTTTCCCCTAAATCAATGTGATTTTGCTGTCTCCAAAAATAACTAATGATAATACCGAACAGTAAAAAGATTGCTGCCGTATAAAATGGATAATCTAAATCAATATCAAACACAAATCCTCCTAGTACTGGTCCCATAACATTACCAATACTAGTAAACATCGAATTCATTCCACTAACAAATCCTTGTTCATTACTTGCGACTTTTGATAAATAGGACGTAAATGCTGGTCTCATTAAATCAAATCCGACAAAGACGAACATTGTTACAAGTAAAATATAGGCATACGTATGAACGATAGTAGCTAAAAAAACGAGAATAGCTGAAAATATTAAACAATACCTAATAAGGACAACCTCTCCTAATTTTTGCGCTAATTTATCAAAAAAGACAACCTGAGCTATCGCCCCAACAATACCTCCACCCGAAATAATAATCGCAATATCTTTCGGGGTAAATCCAAATTTATGGTCTACAAATAAGCTAAATAGGGAATCAAATGCTGCTAAACCAAACGATGAAATAAATATAATAATAAATGCAATCGTATATAATGGATTAAATATCCGTGCCAAACCTTTTCTCTTTTCTTTTACCATCCCTGCTTTATGTCGTTCAGGTTCTTTTAATAATAAAAATGAAATCAGTGCAGAAATTAGTGCAAAAAGTTCTGCAACAAAAAATGGTACCCGTGTACCAAATACTGCTAAAAACCCACCGATTCCGGGGCCAATTATAAAACCTGTGTTAATGGCTGCAGACATATATCCCATTGCTTTTGCCCGTGTTTCTATCGTTGTAATATCAGCGATGAAAGCCGTGACTGCTGGCATAATAAAAGCTGCACTAATCCCACCTAAAAAACGGGAAACAAATAACACTTTTACATCTTGACCCAAGCCAAATAATAGTTCAGAAAAGCTGAAAATAACTAATCCAATGACAATCATTTTCTTTCGACCAACTGTATCTACCCACTGACCTGCGATTGGAGAAACAAGTAGTTGCATCATTGCAAATGCAGCGACTAAATATCCAACCATCTGTCCTGTTAAATGCAATTCATTCATAATTGTCGGCAATACAGGAATGACGAGCCCAATCCCCATAAATGCAATAAACAAGTTTAACAATAATATTGATAGTGTCACATTATTTTTGGTCACCCGTTTCACCTACTTAA
>DKGO01000072.1 GCA_002453315.1 Caryophanales bacterium UBA6768
GGCTCTTGCTCGGCTGACTTTCATGATTTCGCAATTCTCAGCTGAGAATCAATCACCTTTTCCCTGATTAACTAATTTCCCAACAAAGAAGAAAACATAAATAATAAAATCGATGGTCCTCAAAAAGAATCATCGACTTATTTTTAAATATACTATTTTTTTAATACATCTCGGGATTCATTCTTATAGGTCGAACAATGTCCCTGATTTGTTACATGTTCGGTATTGTCCCAAGAGTAAACCAACTACGATCTATACACTTCTTCTTCTAGTTTATTAACACTAATGATTAAACAGTTATCCTTATCAGTGTGAACTAACTTCTTACGTTTTAGCTGTGTTAATGTCCGACTAACAGTTTCACGGCTTGAACCTATCATGTTAGCCAATTCCCGATTTGTCAACGTCAAGTTTATTTTGAACGTTTCCTCATCTATTTTTTTCCCATTCTTTTTAACTAATCTTAATAGCAACATGATTATTTGATCATACGTATTGTATAATATTTTTTGTTCAAGTCGATCTTGTAAATCAACGATAATCCCCCCGAGAACACGGAACATTTTAATACTTATTTCGGGATGTGTAATAAGAAAATTTTCAAAAGAATCTATTGGAATGATAATTAACTTTGCCGGTTCTATTACTTCAGCATGTGCAGGGTAATTCCCTTTACGGAATAAACCTTGGTGTGGAAACATGTCATTCGTTTGTAATACATTGACAATTTGTTCTTTCCCTTCATAGTCAGTTTTATATATTTTGATTTTACCCGATTGAATAAAATAAACATGACTAATAGGTTGATCTTGTAAAAATATAATTTCTCGATTACGAAATTCTCTTACCTGTGAAAAATCTATAATCGGCGTCATTTCATAATCTGTTAAATTTTGAAAAATGGGAAATTGTTTTAAAAAGGATAACGAGTCCATTTGTTTCATGAGAATCCCCCCAAAAAATCCACTCTTAAACATAGTTTACCATAAATTTCATGAACAATGCCCAGAAAGAAGTTTATATTTACTTATAATAATTCCTTTAATATGATAAATAATCCTACTGCAACACAATAATATGTAAACACGTGGATGTATCCTTTTGTCAAAAGTTGAATGAACCATTTTAAGGCAAAATAGGTAGCGAAAACTGATGAAAACATCGCCAATATATAAGGTATAAGCAACTTAATAATTTGTTCATCATTTATAAATTCATTGACCGACAGCGACATCGTTCCGATTGTAACGGGTATAAACAATAGAAAGGAAAATTTTATCGCCGTCGTTCGTTTAAAGCCTAACAAAAGTGCTGTAATAACGGTAATTCCAGACCTACTAATCCCGGGTAATAGGGCAAAGGATTGGGCAATCCCTATTTTGATTGAATCAAGGAAAGTGATATCTTTGTCCCACTTATCCCCATCTAAATGACGAATAACCCAAACTAACAATCCTGTTATCAGCAATGCCATTCCAACAAAAATGATGGCAGTAAGTTGATTGGTAATAATTGGTTCAAGGTATAAACCAATGATACCAGTAACAAATGTAGCTAGAATTAACTGACATAAAAAGATAAAATTGTGATAAAATCTTTTTTCCTTATATAAGGTGAATAATAACGCTTCCTTTAAAATGACGATTATATCCCGACGATATATCAGTATAATAGCGATTAGTGAGCCGAAATGGGTCACAATTTCCAAAGAAAGACCCGGAGTCTCAATATTTAGAAATTCCTTTAATATAAGGGAATGGCCGCTAGAGGAAATTGGCAATGGTTCCGTAAAACCTTGTAACAATCCTACTAAAATAAATTTAATGATAACAATAATTTTTTCCGTTAAAATGTTCGACACCTTCTTAAAACAAAGATTATTACGTTATATATGAAAGGTGTCACATATATATGAATTTTTTGAACAAAAATAAAAACCTCGTTTATATGAACAAGGTTTAGATTTGATTGTTTATTTACTTGGGTTCAACCGCTTTTAAAACGCCACTAATTAACAGGATACCAACGAATACTGCAGCAGAATAGACGAGAGATTGTGTCATATTAAATGCATCATCTGCCATACTTGCTAATACGTAGGCGAGAGCTCCGCCTATCAGTAATGCCCAAATAGCCATCATAATAAATCTCAATTTTTCCACCTCATTTAATGGTACATTCATTTATTAAGAAAAAATTCATATCCTAATTTATTGTAACAAAACTTATATTCATTGAAAAGTTTTATCATTATTTTCTTGCAATTATTAATAAAATAGATTAAAATTAGTACCAAGTCATAAGATTTGATAATAAAGCTAAGGGAGATTCTAATATGGGTGTAGGAATTATTGGAACTGGACATTATGCTCCAGATAATATTGTGACAAATAAAGATTTAGAAAAAATAGTTGATACAACAGATGAATGGATTCGGACACGAACCGGAATAGAAGAACGTCGTATTGCCAAGGATGATGAAGATTCTTCAGACATGGCTTTTTATGCTGCCCAGAAGGCGATAGCAGCTGCGGGAATTTCAGTTGAGGAAATAGACCTCATTTTAGTTGCAACTGTCACCCCAGACACCCCATTTCCATCGGTTTCATGTATGATCCAAGACCGATTGGGAGCAAAAAATGCTGCTGCATTAGATTTAGGAGCAGCTTGTGCTGGATTCATGTACGGAGTTATTACTGGAGCACAATACATTGAATCAAAAACATACAAAAATGTACTCGTTGTCGGTGTAGATAAATTATCTAAAATAATTGATTGGACAGACAGGAATACGTGTGTATTAATGGGCGATGGAGCCGGTGCTGCAGTGTTATCAGAAGTTTCTGAAGGAAAAGGGATTTTGTCATTTGAACTCGGCGCAAATGGAGCCGGGGGAAAATATTTGTATGAAAGTGATGAAAATTTCCTTGTCATGAATGGGAGAGAGGTATTTAAATTTGCTGTCCGCCAAATGCCTGAATCTTCTGAATTAGTGATTAAAAAGGCTGGTTTGAAAAAGGAAGATGTTGATTATTTAATTCCACATCAGGCTAATATTAGGATTATGGAGGCGGCAAGACAACGGTTAAATATTCCCGATGAGCGAATGGCAAAATCAATTAAACGATATGGTAACAATTCATCAGCCTCCATTCCAATTGCATTATCGGAATCCATTAATGAAGGTAAAATTAAAGATGGCGATGTTATTGTCCTCGTTGGTTTTGGTGGTGGACTTACTTGGGGAGCAGTTGCAATAAGGTGGGGAAGATAAATTTAGGATTATTTTTACAATTTATGATAAAATCGAATTTAAATAGATTAAACGCTCATTTAAAAGTTAGGAGGTAAAATCATGGAACATAGAAGGGTAGTTGTAACAGGGATTGGTGCTGTTACTCCTCTTGGTAATGATGCTGAAACATTATGGTCAAATATCGTAACAAACAAGTCGGGAATAGATTTTATAACAAAAGTAAATAAAGATGATTTTCCTGTTTTTGCAGCAGGTGAAGTGAAAGATTTTGATGCAAAAGATTTTATGGATAAAAAAGATGCTCGTAAAATGGATTTCTTTACACAGTATGCTGTAGCTGCTTCTAAAATGGCGGTTAAGGATGCGAATTTAACGATTGATGAAAATAATGCTGATCGTGTCGGTGTATGGATTGGTTGTGGTATCGGTGGTATGGATGTTTATGAACAACAAGTAAGACGTTTTATTGATAGTGGCTATCGTAAGGTAAGTCCATTTTTCGTACCGATGTTAATTCCAGATATGGCTTCTGGTCAAGTTTCTATTCAACTTGGAGCAAGAGGAATTAATTCTTGTTCTGTCACAGCCTGTGCATCTGGGACCAATTCTATCGGTGACGCTTTTAAAGCGGTTCAAAGAGGAGCAGTCGATTATATTATTACTGGTGGAACAGAATCTCCAATTACTAACATGGCATTTGCCGGATTTTCATCAATGAGGGCCCTTTCTCTTAATGAGGACCCAACAAAGGCAAGTCGTCCATTTGATAAAAATCGTGATGGTTTTGTCATGGGAGAAGGAGCGGGAATTTTAGTACTTGAAACCCTTGATTCAGCAATAGAACGGGGAGCACATATTTATGCGGAAATTGTCGGGTATGGGTCAACTGGAGATGCTTATCATATAACTGCTCCCGCTGAAGGTGGAACTGGTGCGGCAAAAGCCATGCAGCAAGCTATTGATGATGCTGGTGTCAATTATGACCAAGTTGATTATATTAATGCGCATGGAACAAGTACGGAAATGAATGACAAGTATGAAACACAAGCAATAAAATCAATTTTTAAAGACCATGCCTATGAGTTAGCCGTTTCATCTACAAAATCAATGACAGGACATTTGTTAGGTGCTGCGGGAGGTGTTGAGGCGGTTATTTTTGTGAAAGCAATAGATGACAGTGTGCTGCCAGCGACAATTAATTACGAAACACCAGATGAAGAATGTGATTTGGACTATGTACCAAATGAGTCTAGAAAACAACCAGTCAATGTCGTTTTAAGTAATTCATTTGGCTTTGGTGGGCACAATGCATGCCTTGTTTTTAAAAAATATGAATAATAAGTGCTATTTTTCAATTTATAATATGTTAAATGTTTATGCCTTAAGGGGAAGTGAATCATCCTCTTAAGGTTTTTTAATGGGATAATTTGGTGTGGGGCATGAATTTCTTGGTGCAAAAAATCATAGCAGGAATTGGGGTGTAGTACGAGATTTTCCTGACGAAGCGTTTCTAAATGTGTTTTTATCTACAAAATAATGACCAACGAAAATCCTCAAACATATAAAATTAAAACATAGAAACTCATGACTACTCATGACTACTATAAACAAGCATATAAATAAGAAAAGGACATGCTTGGAGTGATGTAAAATGGGGTTAATTTTAATTTTTTTAATTGGGTTTGGACTAGCAGTATCTGGAGGGGTTACGAGCATTGCCTACATGAACTTTTTGCCGGCAGGAATTTCTTGGGAGGAATATTTTTTATTCATTAGTAGGCGAATAGAGTGTTACTTTTTACCAGTCGGATTTTTGCTAATGTTTATATCTATTTATTTTTTTCCCAAATGGTATGTAAAATTTGATGACTGAATATATTCTAAATCGAATGGTCATAATGATATAGAATGAAAAAGTAGGGAGGATCAAATGTGTTATATTTACAAACTATTTGGGTAAATTGGTTTGAGAGAGAAAAGTACGGTTTCAATGTGTTTGAATATTTTGAATGGCATAAAAATGATACGATTGAAATGATTGATCGAATGCCTATTGTATTCGTTGAGGAGCCATTCTTTTTGACGATTGAAAATAGTTTAAATCCGTTACCGAAAAAATTACTCGATTATGTACATAATCAGGCGTTTATTAGAAAAGGAAATGAAAATCGAGTATTGCCATTTGTGTTTGTTTTGACTGACGGTGAGAGAGTCCTTGCAATTGACACATTAGGTACCGATATACCTTATAAAAAAAGTAGGCTCATTCCTAAACAAGAACGAAAAACGATTGAATTAATGACGATTGCAAAAGTGAAAAAATTCAATTATAAAAAATCTGCTAGTTTAAATGAGTATTTTGAATATGCTCAATTGATGTATGGATTAACAAGACAAGAAAGGAGAATGAAAAAAATTTTACTGAAGGGCCTTGTGCAGTTGCAAAAGACACAAAATAAAAATGAAATGATGTATTGGCTAACAGAGTGGGATTATGATCAAGCTCAACTGCTGTCAAATGAATTAACTCAGCAGGAATTATGGACAATCTTGTTTAAGGAATTAAAATACGGTTGGAGTAAAAGACATGAAGTCTTTTGTCGTAAATTCGTTAAGGGAAATCGTCATTTAGAACGGACATTCGATTTAGTTTATTCAGAGGAAAAAAATAAGTTAATATAAAAACACCAGGAAATTTGATGTTTTCCTGGTATTTTATATTTCCGCTCCATTTACAAATTTATCTATAATTTACTTAACTCAGTAAGTGAAACTCTTCTTATAAGCGTAGCAGACCCATTTTTTTCTTAACGTCGATTAATGTTTTTTCAGCCACTTTTGAAGCTCTTTGTGCCCCCTCAGTTAATATATCATCTAACAAAGGAGAATGAATTAATTCTTCATATTTTGTCTGGATTGGCTTTAATAATCGTATTACTTCCTCAGCCACCGCTGTTTTAAAATGTCCGTAACCTTGACCGGAAAATTCACTTTCTATTTCGGCAACCGTTTTGTTTGTGCAACTTGAATAAATATCCATTAAATTAGAGACTCCAGGTTTATTTTCCCTATCATACGTGACGACCCCATCTGAATCGGTAACTGCACTTTTAATTTTCTTTTCAATTTTTTTCGGTGTATCCAACATAGAAATGTATCCTTTTTCATTTTCGTCAGATTTACTCATTTTCTTGGTTGGTTGTTGCAATGACATGACCCTTGCCCCTACTTTAGGAATCCGAATATCTGGTATTGTAAAAGTTTTACCAAAACGGTTATTAAATCTTTCAGCAATATTTCTAGTTAATTCCAAGTGTTGTGTTTGATCGTCACCAACCGGGACAATGTTCGTTTGATAAAGTAATATATCGGCTGCCATTAACGTTGGATATGTAAATAATGCAGCTGATACAGCATCTTTTCCAGCCGATTTATCTTTAAACTGGGTCATTCGTTCTAATTCTCCCATATAGCTTAATGATTGAAGCATCCAGTTTAATTCAGAATGTGCTGGGACTTCAGATTGAATAAAAAGCGTTGCCTCTTCAGGATCAATACCAGATGCTATATAAAGGGCGGCAAGAGAACGGATATTATATTTTAATGTTTTGGGATCTTGTGGAACAGTAATGGCATGGTGGTCAACAATACAAAAATAACAATTTTCCTTTTGTTGCAATTCAACAAATTGTCTCATTGCTCCTAAATAATTGCCTAACGTAAGTGTACCACTAGGCTGAATTCCTGAAAAAATAGTTTTCATTATTTTACACTCCAGTTATTGTTATCATTTTAGTTAATTATTTAAAAAAATGAAGCAACGTATGCACTTTAAATCATATACTAGCAAAAAGATGAAATCAAGTGTTGTTAAATAGTGTCGTAGTGTGGTATGATGGGTACTGGTATGAACGGTTTCCCAATTGATTGCCTATTATTTTAATAGGGGTCATTTTTTATGACTTTTTATAATAATTCAAAATTTGTATTTTTCTAGTTTAAAAATAGTTGTTTTCGGACAATATATAGTATAGAAACACAATTATGAATAATCTGTGACAATTGTGAAAAAGATAAAAAACTTTGAAAAACAGTCTACCTTTTAGTCAATAAATATAGTATAATTTATATAGGGAAAATAAACACTAGTCATTATTATTTAATCCATTTTTCAAAGCTTCGATGGGAATTGATTGGAATTTTTACCATGAAATTTAATCATTATTTCATCGAATATCTATATAAAACTTACTAAATAGAAAAGATGGAAGGATGGAAGATTGTTTGCTAACAAAATTACACCGTTAGGACAGCGGGTTGAGCCTTCTAAAATTTAGTTGGGAACTTGGTCATGTTCCAAGAGACATTTATATTAAGTCATTTTTTACTAAATGATATCCTTTCACTCAGGATAACATATGTTTAAAATGATATGTTGCAATTAACATACCAAGATGTTCATTGATCAATCGAATCAATTACATTCAGTAGAAATGAGGAGGGAAGTTACATGGTAACACTCTATACCTCGCCAAGTTGTACGTCTTGCCGGAAAGCAAAGGCATGGTTAGAAGAACATGAAATTCCGTATAAAGAGCGAAATATATTTTCAGAACCACTTACTCTAGATGAAATAAAGGAAATCCTAAGAATGACAGAAGACGGAACCGATGAAATTATTTCAACGAGATCAAAAGTGTTTCAAAAATTAAATGTCAATATTGAAATGTTACCTTTAAATGAATTATTTAGTCTTATTCAAGAAAATCCAGGTCTTTTACGACGTCCGATTATTCTTGATGAAAAAAGATTACAAGTCGGTTATAACGAAGATGAAATTCGTCGTTTCTTACCACGGACTGTACGGACTTTTCAGTTGCGGGAAGCTCAAAAGATGGTTAACTAAACCATTATCCAATGTCATTGAGCAAAGTGTTAAAAAATCGTAAACCATTAATTACTATTGGTTTGCGGTTTTTATTTTTAATAAGCGATGGTGAATGATTGAAAAAAAAGTTTGGAAATAGTATATTAATAGTCAAAGATTTTGTATAGGCACTAATGTTTTCAAAAATGATTTATTGACATACAATATAGATAAGTACAGTTATATTGTAAGTTATAGAAATCTCTTCACCTCATTCTTTAAGGTGTAACAATTTGTTTATGTTCAAATAGAAGGGAGAGGTTGTTAGTGGAAATAGAACGAATTAATGAAAATACGGTCAAATTTTATATTTCGTATATCGATATTGAGGATCGTGGTTTCGAAAGAGAAGAGATTTGGTATAATCGTGAACGCAGTGAACAATTATTTTGGCAAATGATGGATGAAGTTAACTATAAAGAGGATTTCTCTGTAGAAGGTCCACTATGGATTCAAGTGCAAGCTTTAGAAAAAGGGTTAGAAATCATTGTCACTAAGGCCCAGGTGGGGAAAAATGGCACACATATTGAACCGATTACTGAAAATAATGGAGAATTAGATATAGCGTTGAATCAAGAGAAGATTGAGATGAAAAAAGAACAAAAGCAAATGGAAAAGATTGAATTAAGTGATGAAAGCATTTGGATGACAGCTAAATTTGCTGATTTAGAGGATGTCATTCAATTAAGTTATTACTTCCAAGGTGACTATGAAGATGAATTAGATACAGTATTGTACTACTATAAAGATAACTACTTTATTTATGTAGAAATACCACATGAGTTACTCGAGGTACAAGAAGAAATAATCAGTCAAATACTGGAGTTTAGTATTGAATCAAATGTGACCTATCATGTTCTAGACGAATATGGACAGATTGTATTTGATCAAGATATATTTACGAAAACAAAAGCCAATTTCTCAATTGACATGTAATTGAAGGGAAAAAGCGAATTAAAATATTAAAGCATTCTATTGTATTGGGCATTCTCAGTGCCAGTGGATACAATAATGAATGCTTTATTTTTGTTTGGAAATTATTTTATTTTGTAACCATGGTGAATGTCGATTGAAGAATCATTTGAGTTTCCCTCACGATGGAGTGATTAGAAGGGCAAGAATAAGTGGTGAGGAAGGTTACGAAGAAGGTCACTCAGAAGCCGTCCGAGGTCCCCTCATGGCTACAGTTTCCGGAAAATCTTGATTCTCTCGCCGTGAGAGGTCCCCTCATGGCTACAGTTTCCGGAAAATCATGATTCTCTCACCGTGAGAGTTCCCCTCATGGCTAAAGTTCCCAGAAAATCCTGTCAAGTCCAGAA
>DKGO01000185.1:0-1114 GCA_002453315.1 Caryophanales bacterium UBA6768
TCACTATTTAAAATGAATTAAGAAATAGCGCTTCTTTCCCCGACGAATAATGAGAAACGTATCATCAAGGCAGTCGGCCCCTGTCACAACGTGTTGAACATCCTGTTGACGATCACCATTTAAGTAAATTGCCCCATTCGTAATATCCTCTCGTGCTTGACGTTTCGATGGAGAAATTTTTGCGATGACAAGTAAATCAACTAGTGACACATCGTCTTTTTTCATCTCAAATGATGGAACATCTTTAAATCCTAGTTCAATTTCAGCCGTTGTTAACGATTTAATATTTCCACTAAATAATGCCTCGGAAATATTTATTGCTTGACGGAGAGCAGTTTCACCATGGACTTCTACCATCATTTCCTCTGCTAGACGCTTTTGCGCTTCACGGGCTCCAGGGTTTTCATCTACCTGTTGTTGTAAAGCATTTATTTCCTCTTCCTTTAAAAAAGTAAAATAATTTAAAAATTTCATGACATCACGGTCATCTGTATTATACCAAAATTGATAAAATTCATATGGGCTTGTTTTATCAGGATCTAACCAGATTGCTCCGCCCGCTGTTTTACCAAATTTTGTCCCATCTGCTTTCGTAATTAATGGCACCGTTAAACCGAACGCTTTTGTCGTTTCATCACCTTGTTTGCGACGAATAAATTCAAGCCCCGCCGTAATATTCCCCCATTGATCACTCCCACCAATTTGCAATGTACAGTTTTCCTCATTGTACAAATTAAAAAAGTCAAATGATTGTAAAAGCATATAACTAAATTCTGTAAAAGAAATACCTTGTTCAATCCGTGAAGAAACGGAATCTTTCGCTAACATATAATTAATCGTAAAATGTTTACCAGTATCCCTTAAAAACTCGATTAATGAAAGTGACCCTAACCAATCATGATTATTACGGGCTATTGCTGCATTACTGCCATTTTCAAAATCAAGTAATTTTGCTAATTGCTGTTGAATCTTCACAGCATATGATTGAACAACATTAGCCTCATTCAAGGAACGTTCGCTTGTGCGACCACTTGGATCACCAATCATCCCTGTTCCTCCACCTATTAAAGCAATAGGCCGATGCCCTGCTTTTTGAAATCGTTTTAGCATCATA
>DKGO01000185.1:1307-8203 GCA_002453315.1 Caryophanales bacterium UBA6768
CCACAATATAATGTCACTTGATTTTCTGATAAATGTTTAGTTAACCCTTCATCATCTGTCGTCTGTTGAATTAAACCTCGGTTTTGTAAATCTTGTAAAATATCCACTTATTTCACCCTCCAAAACTTTTCATTATAATAGGCTATGTTAAAACTTATTGTTGACAAAAAAATACTCACATTTACCGGGTTTGGCTTCAGCAGGGAATCCCGCTGCACCGGATTTAACCATAAATTAAAAAAACTCCTCCCTAAAAGGGACGAGATAATGGCTCGCGGTACCACCCTTGTTATAATAAAAAAATCAATTATTTATTACCACTCAACGTTGATAACGGTGCCTACACCGTCTTATCTACACATCAGTAAATATAAGATTGCTCCAAACTGTAATTCGTGCGCACATATATGCTAACTTCCACCATCCGTTAGCTCTCTGAAATAGGGATTTGCAACACTACTTCGGCCCTTCCTCACAATATAATTATTACTTTATTATTATATACTGTCAAGTCATTAAAAATCAATTTTTCGAAGAAATCTATTTTATGAACTAGAAAAAGCCCTTCTGGCTTCAGTTGTTAAGGGGTCAATAGACTAAATATGACTAAATTTTTCATTCCTAGAACCTCTCCTATGAAAAGTCAGTTAATCATTCTACACACAGAAATAGACAAAAATTACGTTGTTTATGATATAATAGATAGCTAGGTTTAGGAGGTTAGCCAATGGACATAAAATCGTTTTTTGAAAAAGCAAAAGAAAAAACATTAACTATTTGGAATAAAGGAATCATCCAAAAAACATCACGAATAACCTATGATGTCTCCGCCAATTTATTATTATTTTTCATTGTCATTATCGGCATGGTATTTTTATTTGCTGGTGGGGCTGGTGCGGGTTATTTTGCTTCCCTTGTGAAGGACGAACCAGTACGTAGTTATGAAAGTATGCAAAAAGATATTTATAATTATGAAGAAACATCAAAATTATACTTTGCGGACAATAAATATATTGGTGATATTCGTTCTGACTTACATCGAGAGGAAATAGACTTAGGCGATGTTTCAGAAAATGTTATTAAGGCAGTTATTGCAACTGAGGATCAGTTATTTTACGAACACAACGGTATCGTACCTAAAGCAATTGTACGTGCCTTATATCAAGATGTAACAAATTCAGGGGCACAAACTGGTGGGAGTACATTAACCCAACAATTAATTAAAAATCAAATCTTAACGAACGAGGTTTCCTTCGAAAGAAAAGCGAAGGAAATATTATTGGCAATGCGTTTAGAGAACTTCTTTGAAAAAGATGAGATTTTAGAAGCCTATTTAAATATTATTCCTTATGGCAGGTCCTCTTCTGGACGTAATATTGCTGGTATACAAACAGCTGCCCAAGGGATTTTTGGTGTCGATGCATCAGAATTAAATATCCCACAGGCTGCTTATTTATCCGGTTTACCACAAAACCCATATGCTTATACACCATTTTTAAGTTCTGGTGAGATTAAAAAAGAGGAAGCATTACAGTTAGGCTTTAGTCGAATGGAAACTGTGTTAAAACGAATGTACCAAAATGAATTTATTTCAGAAGCTGAATATAATGATGCTTTACGTTACGACATTGTTGGTGATTTTATCGAAACAAAAAATACACCAATGGAAAAGTACCCAGCCATTGTCTTTGAGTTAGAAAAACGAGCAAAAGATATTATCATTGAAGTGCTCGCCAATGAAGATGGTTATATTATGGATGATTTAGATGAAAATGAAACATTATTAGAACAATATGAAATTTTAGCGGACCGTGCTCTACGGATGAATGGTTACAACATCCATTCAACAATTGATAAAAAAATGTATGATGAGATGCAAAAAGTTGTGGAAAATTATGAGTATTTTGGACCTAACAAAACCGTTTCTCAAGAAGATGATGGTGAAACGGTTCAGGTAGAGGAAAAAGAAGAAAATGGTGTCGTTTTAATTGAGAATAAGACTGGGAGAATTTTAAGTTTTTCTCCTGGCCGTGACTTTACGATAGATAATCAATATAACTATGCCACACAAGCAAGACGTTCCCCTGGTAGTACATTTAAACCGTTAACAACCTATGCACCAGGAATAGACATGGGATTTATTCAGCCAGGTTCAGTTGTCGCCGATATTCCAACAGCATTTGGTGACTATAAGCCTAGCAACTATTCCTCCACATCATATTATGGACTAGTTTCTATAAGGGAGGCATTAGCCCAGTCTTATAATGTCGCTGCTGTAAGGACATATGTTGAGCTCTTAAATAAAGGTATTGATTTTAACTATATGTTAAATATGGGGTTTCAAAAATTGTCAAAGGAAGAGTTAGAATACTACTCCCTTCCATTAGGAGGGGTCGATTATGGGGTTTCCGTGGAGGAAAATACAAATGCCTTTGCTACTTTCAGTAATGAAGGTAAGTTTATTCAGTCATACATGATTGAAAAAATAACGACAAACGATGGTGAAGTAATCTATGAACATGAGGTAGAACCAGTAGATATTTTCACACCCCAAACATCCTATTTAACATTAGATATGTTGCGTGATGTGATTCGTTCGGGAACAGCAGCTTACATTCCCTCGCAACTAAATAACAGAAGCGTTGATTGGGCCGGGAAAACCGGAACCTCACAATTTCATCATGATGGTTGGTTTATAGGGACAAATCCAAACGTAACAATGGGGTCCTGGATTGGCTATGATACTAGAAGTTCCATTGACTGTAAAGGATGTAGTTTAACATATCATCAACGAAACATGAAATTATGGGGACAGATTATTAATAAAATGGCGGAAATCAATCCTGAATTAATTACTCCATCTGAAAGATTCAAACGACCGGATGGACTTGTAAGTAGAAGTTATTGTGCTGTTTCGGGATTGTTACCGAGTAAAGTTTGTAAAGAAGCAGGACTTATTGAATCAGATTTATTTAATATAAAATTTGTGCCAACAGAAGAAGATGATAGTTTAATCGGGGGAGATATGCCACTCGTCATGGTAGATGGAGAGTCGATGGTCGCCGGCCCTGATACACCAGTAGAATTTACAATAGAAGGTGAAGAAGGCGGTATTGCATTTAACCCAGACTTTATTAAACGGATGGGGTATGACAAACTTGATGATTTATCACAGCTATTCCCGCGGAAAAACCGTGAACTATGGGAGAAAATTAGTTTCGATGGTGTTTCACTGAAAAAAGATGAAGATGAAAAGGATGCGAAGAAAAAGGCTGGTAAACCTTCTAAACCAAATAACCTAAAGCTAGATGATTCATTATTAAAATGGAGTCATAAAAAGGGAGAAATGATTGTCGGCTATCGAATTTATTACGCTCCTAAATCAGGGGGAACGTTCCAATTGTTAGATCACACAATCGAGCCATCTTATAAATTACCTGAAGCAGAGGGGGTTTATCATATTAGAGCAGTAAACTATTATGGAGAAGAATCAGACCCATCACAAACGGTAACCGTAGAAATAGAAGTTGAAGAGCCCGAGGACCCGAGTGACCCAAATAATAATGATAATCCGCCTTCAAATGGGCAACCTAACAACCAAAATGGCGATGATGATAAAGGCGATAACAATGGACATCATCATAACAATAACAATAACAACAATAATGATAACAATTAACAATGAGCTAATATCCCATCCCAAATAAAACACAATTTATTAAGACGTTGGAGAAAAAAATCACTCTACCCAATTTAATGGTTAGAGTGAAAGAGAATTCACCAACGTCTTTTTTATTGGTGCTGTTATCATATACCGTGTTGAAATAATAAAATTTTATAGTGGGGACTTGTTAAATGCCACGCCATTGAGGAATTATAAGGCAGGTGGGGGAAATAGCATTAAAAAAATCAAAAAATCTATTTAACTAGTTTTCCTGACTTCTTGGTACATCATATTCAGATAATATAACAATTTCTACCCGCCTGTTTTTTCTTCTATTTTCAGTGGTATCATTCGGAGCAATAGGGCGGGTTTCACCATATCCGGCAATTAAAAAACGTTCCTCAGGAATATCGTGCTCATTAATAAAATAACGAACTACACTGCCAGCCCTTGCACCCGATAACTCCCAATTAGAAGGATAGCGAAATGATGACATCGGTTTTGTATCTGTATGCCCTTCGATTCTAACTGTATTCGGCAATGATTTAATTAATTCACTTACTTTTATTAAAAATGGTTCCCCAGATGCTAAAATAGTTGCTTCTCCAGAATTAAATAAAATATTATCTTGAAATACTAATACAACACCTTCCTCAGCTCGTGAAAATTCAACGACATCAAACAAATTTTCTTCCGTAAGAAATTGTTGCACATCTGTATATAATTGTTGAATAGTAGCCTCCTTAAGATCTATAGTTTTTTCTTGTTCTAAATCATCCAACTCATCTAGTAAATCTTTCATACCTCCGCTAATATCCATCCTATCATTCATATCTGTAAAAAAAGGTTCATCAGAGGGAACAGAAGATGGTATAAAGTCCAATACTGCACGACTTTGGAAAGATTCTGTAATTGAATGGAATTTACGTAAGTCAATTTGTGACATAGAAAAAAGTAGGATAAAAAACACTAAAATTAGTGTCACCATATCTGAATAGGTAACCATCCATCTCGGTGCACCTTTATTTTTTTGTCCTTTTTGTCTACGCCTCATTTACTTGTTCCTCTTCCATCGACATTGATTTAGATTTCAAAGATATTTTATTTTCACCATATAAAAAGGCACTTAATTTTTCCTCTAGTATGTAACGACTTTGGCCCGCTTGAACTCCCGTAATACCTTCAATAATAATTTGTTTGATAAATACTTCTTCTTCAGTTCGATTTTCAAGTTTACTTGCCATCGGTAAAAAGACCAAATTAGCTAATACAGTACCATACAAGGTTGTTAATAAGGCTACAGCCATATTAGGACCAAGACTTGCTGGATCATCCAAATTACTTAACATAAGAATTAAACCGACAAGTGTCCCAATCATTCCCCAAGCTGGCGCATATTCACCAGCCTTTTCGATAATAACCCTGCCTTTATAATGTCTTTCCTCCATCGCAACAATCTCCGCATTCATAATATCAGTAATTGCTTCAGATTCTACACCATCGATTGCAAGCATTAAACCTTTTTTAATAAATGGATCCTCAATACTTGAAACTTCATTTTCTAAGGATAATAGCCCCTCTTTTCTAGCATTTGTTGCTAGATTGATAAAATAATCAATTAATTCAGGTAAATTTCGATTGTTTTTCCGAAATGCCTCTTTCATCACGACTGTAAATAGTTTAATTTGTTCCCTTTTAAAGTTGATTAATAATGACCCAACTAGTCCACCAATCACGATAAAAATAGAAGCAATATCAATAAAATTGATAAACCCTTCTTTACCACCACTTGATAAAATGGCTATCATGATCATAATAAATCCCACCGTAATTCCGATTGGTGTCAAAATATCTCTTTTTCTCATCTGCATAACCTCACAGTTTGCTATCATGTAGTTTTATTTCCATAAGTAGTTTATCAATAATAGATAAATTTTCTTTTATATTAATAAAATATCATAGAATATATGATATTTAAGTAATACCGTATTCAGTTGAAATTATTTTTTTCAAAATTGAAACAATGTAGGCTGAAACTTCAATCAGTGGGAACCACCCCACTGATTATTAGAAAATAACGATTGTTTACTAGATAATCAACCTAGATGATAGTCGACAATATAGATTAACATTATTTCGTAGAGTCTCTTTCGAGTAATCGGTGGGGTAAAACTACCGTCGTTTCATCTACTTCCTCTTTATTCATGAATTTAGTTAATAAACGCATCGCAACAGCACCAATATCGTACATTGGTTGTACAACAGTAGATAAAGTTGGTCGTACCATCATTGCAATCCTTGTATTATTAAAACCGAACACTTCCATATCGTCGGGTACATGTAAACCACCATCTTGAGCACCATGAATGACACCGACCGCCATTTCATCTGTCGTAACAAATACCGAGCCCGGTGCATCTGACCGACTTAACAACTGTTGAGCAGCAACAATCCCACCATTATAAGTACAATCGTGGTATAAAATAAGCGATTCATCAACTTCAATTGATGCATCTTTTAAAGCTTGTATATATCCTTCAAATTTAAGACCATTCGATTGAATATGCTCTCCACTTGTAATCAGTGCAGGCTGCATATCATATTTTGCAATAAAATGATTTGTTACTTCATATGCCGCCTTATAATAATCAATATTAACGGAAGGTAGCTTATTCGAACTATCATTTGTTGCTGCTAAAACAACAGGCGCGTTTGCAGTCGAAAATTGATGGATATGTTCTTCCGTAATTTCGCCACCCATAAATACGATACCATCAACTTGCTTTTCCAACATCGTGTTAATTAAATGAATTTCTTTATCTTTTTTCTGATCGGAATTACTTAATATTATGTTATATTTATACATCGTTGCAATATCTTCAATACCTCTTGCTAATTCAGAGAAAAAAATACTCGATATATCTGGTATAATTGCCCCGACTGTTGTCGTTTTTTTACTCGCTAACCCCCTTGCTACTGCATTAGGTCGGTAACCTAAACGTTCAATTGTAGCAAGTACTTTTTTACGTGTTGTTGGTTTTACATTTGGATTTCCATTCACAACTCTAGAAACCGTTGCCATTGAGACATTCGCTTCTCTGGCTACATCATAAATTGTTATACTCATCGTCATCCTCCTTCAACCTGTCTTAAATACAATCATACTCTAGCTACAAAAAAAATACAAAAAATATACAGCTATAAACTGTATAATAGCTGTATACTTGAGCAT
>DKGO01000037.1 GCA_002453315.1 Caryophanales bacterium UBA6768
GATAAAAAGTTTCATGTTTTTCTAAGCAAATTAGAAGAAATGGGATATATTAGAATTGATGGAAACTATATAACATCAATAAAGAAAGTAAATGAAGTAACTAAAAATTTTATTGCAATAGAAGCAAAATTATCTGACTGGAAAATTGGATTAGAACAGGCAATTAGATATAAACAGTATGCAAATCAGGTTTATATTGCTATAAGTTCAGAGAACATAAATAAAGTTGATAAAGATTTGTTAAGAAAAGAAAATATAGGATTAATGAGTGTATCACAAGGAAGGCTTAAAATACCCATAAAAGCAAAAAAGGAAAAAGTGAAAAAGCTAGATATTCAATTCTATATAGCTGACAGATTTTTAAAGCGATTAAAGTTAGCAGAAATATGAAGGTGAAATACTAGGGCAGACTTCCTTAGCGCTGAAAATACAAAGGAATATAATTTTAAGTCTAAAGTAGAAACTTATAATTTTGTAATACTAAATATTTTATAGAAATTTGCAGGAAGTGATTAAGGTGGATGTAAAACATGATATGAGTAAAATAAAAAATCACTTTGATAAAATGAATGAAGAAGAATTTGAGAAGAAGTTAAGGGAGCATGGTATGGAAGAAATTAAATCGATGAATTATTTAGGTATGTCCCTTACACAAGAGTTGGAACATTAAAATTAATTCAACTTAAGGAAAAAGGTTGAATTTGATGATGAGCAACGTGATATTGCGTATGTAACTATCAAAATCGTTGTTTTTGAAAATGCAGCAGAAAATAATTATCCGTTTTCAATGGAAATTTCTATTGAAGGAAAATTTGTAGTCTATGCAACTAGTGAGGAACAAAGGCATTACTTTGTTAATAATAATGCTGTTGCTATTCTATTTCCATGTAAGATCCTTAATATCAACATATACAGCAAATGCAAATAATAAATTCATGTGAGATTTTTAAAATGACTAATAATTAGATCCTTAAAATAGTAAAATGATTTCGGAAAATAACGGGTTGGATTATAAATAAGGTAAACAGTTCTAGTTGGTGTGGGATTTATTAATTTAATTATTTCGACACTTTCCGAAGACTGAAATTCTAAGTACTTTTTAGGGATAAATGTAATCCCTAATCCGGCTGAGACTAAACTATATGCTGTTTCTAGTTGATCAATTTCATAAATTCCCTTTGGTATAAATCCAGATTTTTTACAAGCCTCAATTAAATCTTCTCCTGTTTGGTTTCCGGGTTTATGGTGAATAAAATTTTCATTTTTCAATTCCGAAACCGCAATAAAATCTAGTTTTTCAGGAAAATAGTTTCTCGGTGTTACCAAAACAAGCTCCTCTTCATATAGGGGGATAGATTCAAGTTCATCATCTTCTATTTCATCAGATGTAATAGTAAAGTGAATGTCATTATTTTTTAAAGACTTCTTTATTTCATCCCCATGTACCAAGTCTTTTATTTTAATATTTACTTGTGGATACTTATAATTAAATAAAATAATCAGTTTTGAAAACCAATATTTGGTTGATTCAGCAATACCTATTTTAAATTTACTACTTCCTACGTTTTTAACGTCCTCCATTTCTCTATACGCTGCCTCAAGATTATTTAAAATAATATTTGCATGTTTATACAGGGCAAATCCCGCCTCTGTGGGCACTAATTTACCACCTTTTTTTATAAATATTTTAATATTCAATTCAGCCTCCAATCCTTTAATCATTTGACTCAGGGCTGGCTGGGTTACATATAATTCTTCTGCTGCTTTCGTAAAACTTCTATGTCGAACGATTGCTTCAACGTATTGCAAATTACGAATATTCATGTTATTCCCTCCGCATTCAGTATAAGTAAAACTTATGATAACATCACTTTTATGTATTTGTATTTATAATGGTATTGGATATAATAAAAATAATCAACATTTTTATCTGAAAAGTTTTCCCTTAAGGAACCTTTAGTGGAGCCCTAAGCACCGAATAAAAGCAATTCTGAAAGCGTTGCCTTCTTTTTTTGGGGAAAATGGATTGTTTTCCTGTGAATATATAGTTTCTAAAAAAGTTAGTATCACAAAATTCATAATAATTCGAATTAAGGGAGGGGATAGGGTTTTATCCAGGCTTATACAATAAAAGTATTACCAAAATTTCTTAGGAGGAATTAAAATGATTAAAAAATATTCGATGATATTATTTTTGATTGCTTTGTCTCTGATTATTGTAGGTTGTGGATCAAATGATGCTTCCCCAAATCAAAATGAAGATGGGAAAGCAGTTAAAAAAATAATGGTGGGAACAGAAGCAGCAAACTCACCTTTTAGTTTTTTAGATAAAGGAGAAATTGTAGGATTTGATATTGATCTTTTGGATGAAGTTATGAAAGAGTTGGGATATGAATATGAACTTAATAATTTTGGGTGGGATCACCTCTTTGCCGCAGTTTCTAATAAAGAAATAGATATGGCTATTTCAAATATAGCAATTACAGAAGAAAGAAAGCAATCTTACGATTATTCAAATCCATATTTTGAAACGAGACAACTAATTATGACTCAGGAAAATAGCCCAATCACTAGTTCAGATGATCTTGAGGGTAAACTTGTAGGGGTACAGAATGGTACAACTGGAGCAGTTACAGCCGAAAATTTGTTGGGGGTAAACAATCCCAATATTAAAAAATATGATAGTTATAATTTACTTATTAATGAATTAGTTAATGGTACTGTTGATGCAGTTGTGATGGATAATATTGTTACACAAGAGTATTTGAAAAATAATCCCAACGTAAAGCTAAATTTAATTGAGGATCCTGAAAACTTTGAGGCGGAACATGTCGGCATGTTATTCCCTAAAGATAGTGATCTTATATCAGATATAAATGAAGCATTAGAAAAAATAATTAAAAGTGATAAGTATATTGAAATATATGAAAAATGGTACGAACAAAAACCGGATAATGTTGAGAAATTATTAGAACTACAGGAGTAGATGGGATAACAAACTATTTTGTTTCCATCTAACCGTTAAAGGAGAGATAAAAGTGGATATTCGGTTTGATATTTTGTATGAATATGCTCCCTTTTTTATGAAGGGGGTATTATTCACAATAGGATTATCAATAGCAGCAATAATAATAGGGTCTATAATGGGGTTGTTTGTCGGTTTATTTAGAATGTCTCCCAATGTTTTTATAAGAAAGCCTTTTGAATGGTATATAAACTTCCTTAGGGGTACACCCCTTTTGGTACAAATAATGATTGTTCATTTGGCAGTGATGCCTCTCATTGTAGAACAGGTCAATCCGGTTGTGTCTGCTATTACAGCTCTCTCCCTTAACACTGCAGCCTATATTGCTGAAATATTCCGTGGTGGAATCCAATCTATCCAACCCGGACAAATGGAGGCTGCACGCTCTTTAGGTTTGAATCATGTACAAGCAATGACCTTTGTCATTATTCCACAAGCATTTAAGCATATGATACCTGCTTTAGGCAATGAACTTATTAACTTAATTAAAGATTCTTCCTTGGTTTCTATCATAGCTGTTCCTGAGCTAATGTATTGGGGACGTGCATTACAAGGGCAATATTATCGAGCTTGGGAAGCATATATAAGTATAGCCATTCTATACTTTATATTAACTTATCTTTGTAATAGGGCTCTAGCTTATATAGAAAAAAGAATATAAGATTTTATAGAATAGAGTTAACTATTTGTTGAAAATATATTTCAGGACCCGTATCAAAAAAGGTAATAATACATACTTTTTTGTCATAAATTTTTTAAGCAAACTACTATAATATAAATAATTTTATCAAAATTTCACTG
>DKGO01000125.1 GCA_002453315.1 Caryophanales bacterium UBA6768
AATAAAAAAAACCGTGATTTCAGATGGGTAAGCGCATAAAAGTGAATTTACCCAAATTTAACGGGGCACCGCACGTCCACCAAATGCGGATTCGGAATAGAAAGAATCAAAAACAATTACATTGTTTTTACCACAACACTTTTTGTATTTCTTTCCACTCCCACAAGGACATGGGTCATTCCTTTTTGGTTTACCCATACAATTTGACCTCCTCACTAACATTACATTCATTATGCAGATTTGACAGCAATAGTAAAAGTACAAGGCAAAGAAGATACCCCTTGCATGCTTTAACGCACAATTATGTAAAAGCTATCAGAGATAAATCTAGCAACTTTTCGGGTATGCCAAGTATGCAAAGATAAAAAGAAAAACTAACAACGCATATTTAGACATACTTACATCTTCACTTATTAGCTAACTTACACATTAATAAGGTCCTGAAATTGTATCGATATAAGTACAACCATGAATAGTTTCCCCCACATGACAATAGACAAAACAAAGGTGCTATCGCGCTTAATCACGTCCCAAGTTAAGATTAATGGGCGTATCTTGCTTCTTTCATTGTCCCGCTACAATAAGATATATTGGCAGATATTTATCTAGACTAGCTATTGCTGAATATCGTATTGCTGCCTACGATGGAAAGACGGTATCACTATATAATACATCCCTTAATCTTTCTCATCTTTTCTACTTCTCAAATAATATAATTAAATTTTACCATAAAAGTTATCCACAACTAACAAATTCTATAGTTTCCTAGACAATAAATAAGAAGTGGCATTGGCCACTTCTCTCATCATATCTTCTGAAAATAAAACCATTCATTCTGCACTTTCCATATAGGTTAAGGTAACTTTTAAATTTGCATTTCTTTCACGGATTCTGTCGAGTAAATCTTTATCGTTCGTGTCATTTTTATTCCTTATAGCATAAGTGTATAAAATCATCGTTCCTAAATTTGTCGTTTCCACTTGTCTTAATTGATGTGATTCTGTAAATTCGCTAAAAATCCCAGTCAACAAGTCTTCGTGGTTTAAATTTTCTGGTACAGTTACCTTTAAAATTTGTGTATCCTTCCCTTTTCCATAATTTAAGTAGCTCAATAAGTAGAAAATAACACTTCCAAAAACAGTTAAGATAATAGCTAGATCAAATTTGAATAATCCACAGGTCATCCCAACACATAGCCCAAAGAAAATATAGGCGATATCCTTGGCATTAGTGACCGCACTTCGGAATCGGATCAGGGAAAAAATCGCGAATAAACCGAATGCAACGCCTGAGTTACCACTAATGACATTCATAACGACGGACACGATGACACTCATCATGATAATAGTATGGACAAATGTTTGTGAGTATCGTTCGCCCGAAAATGTCCATTGATACACCTTCGTAATGACTAAACTTAATACTAACGCCATGACCATTGCTAAAAAAGTCTTCCCAATTGTCACGTCATTGACAACCTCGTTCACTGTAAAAATGTCCCCAAAAATATCCATCTTACATGCCTCCTACTTTTTGCACTTGCTCACTATTTATTCCTGTCTGTAATTCATCCCCATTTAACATTTCCATACTCGTGCAAAACTTCGATGCTCCCCGTTGTTCACACTTCAACTCTTGTAAAATTCGTGCCAGCCATAATGGCACACTATCATTCACTTTTACTTCTAACACATATAAATTCGTATGGATAAAAAACATCCCTTCTGGACCATTTTCGAGCAACAAATCTTTATTTCGGCATCGTAAATGATAATCAAATGTAATCCGCAATTCATCATCATCTATCCCGTGCAATGCATGCCGGTCATAACTGACAATCATTTCTGGATTCAATTGATATAACTGACGAAAATAGTGAATTTCACGCAACACTTGTTCATTCGATGTGTCAAATTTTCCTAAAGGTTGATCATAGGCTTCAGCTAAATATCTTTTCGCTTCTTTCAAAGGTAACAACATTCTTCGTTTATTTACGACCTTTTTATGCTTCTGTTTTACTTCAAAAAAAGCAGTGCCATCTTGGTCTGTTTTATCATAAACTCTTAATCGAAGTTTTTGGCGGTATTTTAGTTTATTTTTCGTTTCATAGTAAATTTTTTTATCGGGGCTGTCAAAATATAGTGATGTCACTGTATATTTTCCCCCCACCCCATTTTTGTCTGGTCTCATTTTCGGTTTCAATCGATGAACAAGTTCACGGTATTGTTGTTTTGTTATTAAATATTTTTGTTCTTTTCTAGTAAAAATTTCAATTGCCATCGCCTGTCTCCTCCATTTCTAGTAAACTATTTCCTAGATTAATGACAAAATTTTGCATAAAAAAATCATTCCCTTACTCTTTTGTTCCTACGAGCTTAATAACATCTTACCGCTCCCGTATGAAAACATTGGAATAAGAGAATGAGATTATAATGAGAAATCACTTAACTTTTTTTAATCATCCCATTCGATACTAATAACTTCTCCTGTAATGGCATGGATTTGAATTTCCGCTTCCATGTCATCTTTCGTTTCAATTTCTATAAAATAATAGAGCTGACCATTTTTAGTTTCCAAATCAACATCATCCACTTCACCAGAAACTGTATTTAAAGCAATTTGCACCGCTTCAGCAGTCGATATATTTTTTGGCTTGGCTTTAGATGACTTGTCTCCCGAACTACTATTATTTTTTTGCTTCGCTTTATTTTTTGAATCATTAGTTGGTTGTTGCTTGTTACTTTTGTCCGCACCCGGGTCAGTGCCTTTGTCATTAGGAGAGGCTTGTAAGTCTTTTTCTATTTGCTTGATGATTTCTCCCGTCTCTCCATGTAACGTAAGTCTAAGTTCCCGCTGATCATTTTTCACAACTGCTTCATAGACTAATTCATTATTTAATTGCTGCCTTTTCACTTCTTCAACCGTACCGATATTTTTCTTTTCAATCATCTGCTTTATTTCCGCTTCGGATAGTTCCTTCTTAGGGGTTACTGCCTTCGTGCGAACGGCATTTAACACTTCCCCGGACTCACTAGCTATTTTAATTTGATATTCACCAGTATCCAATTTCAGCGTAATATCATATATACCATTCTCCAATTTGGTATCAGTGACTTCCCCATCAAACCGGTCCTTAGCCACTTGTTCTGCTTCTTCTATTGTTAATGCTTCACTTTTAATCGGGGCTAAGAAAATTTGCCAACTAATAAAAGCTAGAAAAAGGACTAACACGCCACCGATAATAATTCGTACAATGTTTTTCATTCACTTCACTCCAATTTCATTCATTTAATTACTGTCAGTATATATCACGATTATGAGAATTTAATTAGAATTCGTTAATGAATAGATGAGTTTTACTGTAGTTCCTTTTTCTTCTTCACTACTTAATTCAATTTCAATGTTCATAATTTCAGCCAGTTCCTTCGCTAAAGAAAGACCCAACCCGAACCCACCAGTTTTTCGTGTTCTCGCCTTATCGACCCGATAAAACCTTTCAAAAACTTTGTCTAAATCTGCTGCCGGAATCCCAATACCATCATCGGAAATTGTTAGCCAGCCTTTTTCATCATTCATACTTCCGACCTCAAGTCGCACTTTTCCCTCACTATATTTACAAGCATTTTCGATAAAAATATACAGCAATTGTTTGAACTTTTGCCGGTCGACGAAAATGTGAAGATTTTTTTGAATGAGCAATTCAATATCACATTGAAATGCTGAATGGAAATAACGAATAATTTCATTTAATAACTCCATGATTGAAATGGATTCCATCTTCATTTTCCAATGAGCATCACTTTTCGTTAATAAAAGTAATTGTTGCGTCAACTCCCGCATCCGAATCGCCTCTGAATGGATTGCCCCAATCGACTCCTTAAACAACTCCGCATCATCCAATCCCCTACGCTGTAACAAATCACTATATGACTCAATGACAGTAAGTGGTGTTTTTAATTCATGAGAAGCATTCATAATAAACTGCTCCTGATTCTCATGATTTTTCTCCAACTGCTCAATCATTGCATTAAACGTCTCACCCATTTGATACAATTCATCATTAGAACGTTTTTCAAGGGTAAGCTTTTTATACTTCCCACTTTTCTGGATTTCCCCCATCGTCCGAATCATCGACAATATCGGCCTAGAAATAATATTACTTAAAATTTGTGAAGATAAAAATGCGAGTAACGTTGCCACCACCGTCACAAACGTCAAAATAAGTTTCAACGTATTTAAAATTGATATGGTCCCCTCTAAACTTTCCACCATCTGTAAGTTCCCAATGTCCCCTTCTTTCGTAATAATAGGAACAGAGACAAAAACATAGGAAGACCCATCAATTTTGATGATCTCATTCCTCTCTTCACTATAAAATTTCGTCGCCATATCTCTTACATGTTGCATAGTAGGATCAGTTATCGTCGTCATCGTATTTCCATTAGCATCGACCGTTTTAAACATCCCATTGACAGGTAAATAAGCACGTAACAAATCCTGAATTTTCACTGTATCATCGGCCTCATTAATCCCTTTCACCGTCTTCATTATTTCCGCATTTGACCTGTCAATCTCTTGATCCAGCATCATTCGACTGAAAGAGAAGAATATCATAAAATGAATTAAAATCAGCAATAAAATAAACATGCCCACCGTATAAACATTAATTTTTGCCTTAAGTTTCATTTCTCCTCCTTCAGCACGTAGCCGACCCCTCTAACAGTATGAATCAATTGATTGTCGTACGGCTTATCCATTTTATTTCGCAAATACCGAATGTACACATCCACCACATTCGTATCACCAAAATAATCATATCCCCAAACGGCATTAAGCAGCTGCTCCCGATTCAAAACAATCCGTGCATTTTTCAAAAAATACACAAGCAAATCAAACTCCCGTGGCGTTAACTCTATTAAATCGTCCCCACGATAAACTTCCCGCGTCCCTTCACTCACCTTCAAATCCACAAACTGATGCCAATCCACATTAGATGTAGTAGAAGCATCCGTTTTCACCGAGTAATTAGAACGTAAAGCAGCCCGAATCCTCGCCAGTAACTCCTCTATTTGAAACGGTTTCGTCACATAATCATTCGCACCAAGATCCAACCCAGCCACCTTGTCCTCAATCGAGTCTTTCGCCGTCAACAAAATAACCGGAATATTCGGATTTTTAGAACGAACTCTACGCAAAACTTCAATCCCACTCAACCCCGGAATCATAATATCCAACAAAATCAAATCCCATGACTCCTCTTGGAATTTCATAAAAGCCTCGGCACCATCATGCACCTTAACTGTCTCATAATTCTCATAAGTCAACTCAAGCTCAAGCAAGCGAGCAATCTTCTCCTCATCCTCAACAATTAAAATCCTCGGCCTATTCTCCAATATCATTCCCTCAATTTCATTCGTTTTTATCATTTTAACATGCTTTACGACAGATATGTAAAAATGGAGAAACAGATGATGAGCTGTTTTTAATGGATATTGCCAATTTGTGAGGAAACACTGATTAGCGGAACATGATGTGGCCTGATTTGCGGGAAGACACTGTTTTGAGGAACATGATGTTAACTGCTTGGGCTGATTTGAGGGAAGACACTGTTTTGAGGAACATAATGTTAACTGCAGTGGCCTTTCTTACAAGAAAGAAAGGAAATGCCCCGTTTATGTGTGGTGGATTCAGTTTATGTGCGGTCCGACAACGGTTATGTGTGGTGGCTTCAGTTTATGAGCGGTGACCTCCGTTTATGTACAATAAAACAACGTTTAAGTGCGATAAATTAGAACCCTTTCCACCAAAGTTCAATTTTTTCCAATTTCAATCCATTTTAACTTTACTTTACCAGTCATCTTCACCTAATTTTAACCTTCGGGTGGTATAGTGAATATGTAAAATAATAAAACACTAACATTAGGAGGATTAGCATTGAATTTTAGAAAAAATGTATATTCAGTTACAGTATTATTGTTGTTATTCGTCTTGATGGTATTTTTAGCTGCGTGCGGGGGCGGTGGTTCAGCCAATGATAATGTGACGAATTCTAATAATACAACTGAAGAAAATGATGCAAATACAGGGGAACAACAAAATAATGAAGCTGGGGAGGAAAAGAACGCTGACACAAGTGACTTACCCCGTTTTATTACAGATCCGAGGGGATATTATACTTTTAACGATATGATTCCGTTTATTTCAACTTATGAATTTATAAAACATGATGCAACATTTCGTTTAGAATGGCTTGGCGAAGAAGAAGTTGACGGTGAAATGGCCCATAAATTTCACTACCTAAGTGATGATCCAGACCATCCGGAAGAATATAAAGAATTTCATGCTTGGTTAGATGAAGGAGGATTCGGTGTTGCTGCAACCTCTGCAAATGGCGAAGAATTACCAACTCAAGTGGCACATGGTTTTGTAGCCGAAACGTTAAGAGAAATGTATCAATTTGGCTTTTATTTTCGTGACCAAATAATTGATGGAGATTATGAATTAGTTTCTATTGATACAAATGATGATACACTTCTTGATCATGACGTCGAAATACACAATGTTGAAGTCTACAATGAAGAAGATGATGAAAGATTCAATTTTACAATTGCTGAAGGAGATAATTTTGAAGTAATACTTAGTGAGGAAGTATCAGGAAGTTATGATTCTTATTATGACATTGACATTTTAGAATTGACACTTAGATAATCAAAAAAATTAATATAATTGTCATGATGCACCATTATAGCCATCTATGTAACATTTTTATATGTGTACAATTTGTCCGTTCGTGGTATAATATATTTAGAAAGTTCATAAATTAATAAAGACCGTCCATGCTAATACATGGAACGGTCACATAGACCGAACCCCATCAAGAGGGGCTAGGCGCACTCAAGGAAGTAATCCCTCAAGGGCCTGTGCAAGCACAAGAGGGGTTACTTTTTACTTTTATCGGACATGATAAACGCTACTAACATGCCGAAGGTAACCATCAGCATTAGAACACTTATTATATCCATAGGCATCACCCCCTTCTTGATAAATCAAAGAAGGCTACAGGTGCGCCACCCCTCATGTGAAGCTAGTCTATTAAATTCATTGTAACATATTATACATCTTTTAAAACTGAATTTCGTTGAACAAAATATTCTCAATTAAGGCTGTCTGTTTAATTATACAGTTATTAATCTAATTCCTCACTCCTATTTAGTAAGGGTCTGCCTTATGACTTTTTTCCACAGCTTCCTTTGTTGCTTCATTTGCAACAGATGAACCTTGACCATATTTTGATTGACCTGATTCACGTCCAGGCACATTTCCAACTTCCATTTCCTTAAGTTTTTCCATTTGCGATTTGATACCTTCCTTCACACGATGGCCATATTTCTCATCAGCTTGAGTGAAATGCTCTATCATGGCATCTTGGATTCGTTTGTCACAGACAGCAAGTGCCTCAGACAGATTTTTAATTAACTCATCCCGCTCCCATTCTTCAAAACTACGATACGTATGGCCCGCTTGTCCATAATTATTAGGACGATCAATTGGTGCACTCATTGCTGCATCGTTAAATTTTGGACGGTGAGGCGGAAGGATTGGCTTTTTCTCCTCATACCCACCTAACATAGAAGGTTCATAATTAATGTGTGGGTTCTCTTCAAATTGCTCTGGATTTCGGAAATCCATTTGGCCACGACGCTGATTTGTACGAACAGGTGTCATTGGGGCATTAACTGGTAATTGCAAATAGTTAGAACCTACCCGATAACGTTGTGTATCTGAATAGGAAAATGTCCGTCCTTGCAACATTTTATCATCTGAAAAATCCATGCCATCGACAAGTACCCCTGTCCCAAAAGCAGCTTGTTCGATTTCCGCATGGAAGTCTACTGGATTGCTATCTAATACCATGCGTCCCACTGGCAACCAAGGAAATTTATCTTCTGGCCAAAGCTTCGTATTATCAAGTGGGTCAAAATCAAGCTCAGCATGATAATCATCTTCCATGATTTGCACAAATAATTCCCATTCCGGAAAATTTCCCTGCTCAATCGCCTCATATAAATCCTGTGTCGCATGGCCAACATTTTTTGCTTGAATTTTTTTGGCTTCATCCTGTGTTAGATTACGAATGCCTTCTTTCGGATCCCAATGATATTTTACTAATACAGATTCTCCTTTGTCATTAACCCATTTATAGGTGTTAACTCCCGAACCTTGCATATGTCGGTATGTAGCTGGAATGCCCCAAGGGGAAAATAAAAAAGTAATCATATGTGTTGCCTCAGGACTACGGGAAACAAAGTCGAACATTCTTTGCGGATGTGGTACGTTAGAAGCTGGATCGGGTTTAAATGCATGAATCATATCTGGAAATTTCATCGCATCACGCACGAAGAAAATTTTCAGGTTGTTACCAACGAGGTCCCAATTTCCTTCCTCTGTATACATTTTTACTGCAAATCCACGTGGGTCCCGTGCAGTTTCTGGTGAATCCTTTGCCCCTGCAACAGTGGAAAAGCGGACCATCAAGGGTGTCCTTTTCCCAGCACCTGAAAATACCTTTGCCCGTGTATATTTTTCAATCGGTTCACTCCCTACCATTCCATACGTTTCAAAATAACCGAACGCACCTGTACCCCTTGCATGTACCACACGTTCAGGGACCTCTTCTCGGTCAAAATGAGAAATTTTCTCAATGAAGTGGTAATTTTCAAGTGTAGCCGGACCACGATTACCAATCGTGCGAATATTTTGGTTATCCTCTACAGGTCTACCCTGACGTGTTGTTAACGTCTCACGTTTCACATCATCATTATTAGAATAGTTCAAGTCTTTTTCATTTGCCAAAATAAAAACCTCCTTAGAAAATAGGTACCTTTTATTTTTCCCCATTAACTAAGGAATCTATGCAACGAGAATACAATTGGTTACATAATTGGTTACACTACCTATTCCCTTTATGTTCTACCTAGTTGATTTACATGTTGGCGGATAAAGAAAAAAGTTAGCCCCTTTTTGATTCATAATGGGCTACCTTTATTAAACAAATGAATAAGTTTACCTCATCGTTTCCTATCTACTTCACTTACTTTTATAGAATAATGCAGTTCAATAAATTGATTAAAACGGCGGGTACTTTTTTAAGTTAATTCGTGCCGATGGTGAAGTCTTTTGAACAATTTAATTCCATCTCCGTGCATAATGGGTGCTACGCATTCATCAACTAGATTTCCATCAAGCATGGATTTTAATAATCCCCCACCACCAACTAGCCAAATATTTTGTCCCGTTTTTGCCTTTAGTTGGTTGATAAATTGAGGGAAGTCCTTGTCAATAATGTTACATCATCGGTATGATGATATTGTTTACTAATAAAGACATAGTAGTCTTTATTTTTGTAGGGAAAATCAATTAAATGACGATTCACGTTCTTTTACCCATCAAAACAGTATCGACCGTATCGTAAAATTCCGTAAACCCATTGTCCCCTTCACCACCAACCTGATAAAGCCATTCAATTGAATCATAAGTTGTGGCTATATAGCCATCTTAACTTGTCGCAATAAATAAGACTACCTTTCTTTTTTTCATCACAATATCCCCAATTAATGAATATTCATTAAGTGAAAAGCAACTTATCATACGCTAATTTTGGTTTTTCAAGCTTAGTCAAGGTTTCATAATCAATACCGCTTGACGAAAAATGAACATGATGTTTTTGGCGTAGGGATTCTTCAATTTTTCCCTACTTATCCCGGCAAAGTTTTTTAAATAACTATCGGGCAATTTTACTTATTAGTCGAATCATATGTGCCACAAAAACTAGGATTCCCTTTCTCTTTACTCCCAAGTTAAATAGTTTATTCCAAGGCTAAAGTTTCTCCCGTTTCCGCTAACGTTTTTATATTACTTAGGACTACCGGCCACGATTCCTTCGTAGCCTGATAAGATGGGTGATCTTTTGTCCATCTATCGTTTGTGAGCGTCAGTTTTGTACACTCACCTACTTTTTCCAATTTGAAAGTAATTCTAGATACTAGCTCGGCATGCATTTTTTGATAAGATGGCCCCGGATGCTCCAATAGGCTTAATATTTTCCCTTCCTCAAATTCCAAAATTTCACCATATAAATGAACTGTCTCATTCCCATCAGGACCTGGTCCAATGTACTCGAAGGAATCACCAACCTTTCCACCAGTGCGAAATTCGCTACCAAAAAAGATTTTTTTCACACCTTCAGGAGACATAAATGAATCCCACACTTTCTCCGGTGATGCACCAATATAAAATTCATAATGTAATTCCATCTTTTCAGCCCCTTAAATAATAAAATTGAAGTGATGTTGCTAAACTGATATGATATTAACAAATAATGGGTGCTAAGTATTGTAAATTCGCGACAAAGGTAGGGAATCAGCGTGACTTCTATTGGAGAACCAGTTCAAATTAAAGGGCAAGGCTTAGGAATTTTAAACAAAAAGAATAGCCACAATCATTTTGACCTAAAAAGAATAAAACCTTCTGAGGGAATTGACTTTTTTGTTAAACATTATTGGATTATCCGTTGGGATTTAGCAAATAAAGGGCCATTTACCCAAGAGGTCATACCAAATCCTTGTATCAATTTAGTATTTGAAAAAAATAAAACGGCTATATTTGGTATTAAGAAGGGGAAATCTAGACATAGTCTGTCTGGGAGCGGAATGGTCATAGGGGTAAAATTCAAACCAGGTGGATTTTATCCATTTTTGAAACGGCCGTTATCTACATTGACAAATGGTTCCCTTTCTTTGGAGGAAGCATTCCAGATGAATAGTGAGACTCTAGAACAGACCATCCTAAGCCAAACTAGTAATGAAATGTTAGTACATTCTGTGGAAAATTTCTTACAAACCGTGTTACCGGAACCTGATCAACAAGTCATTTTGTTGAATCAAATGATTGACGAGGTAAACTATCATGATGATATTGTCACTGTAGATCAAATTTGTCAGCACTTTTCTATTAATAAACGTTCATTGCAACGATTATTTAATGACTATGTTGGAGTTGGACCGAAATGGGTTATTAAACTTTATCGACTACAGCAAGCCGCTGAGAAAATTGAACAACTAAACATAAACAGCATTAATGACTTGGCATATGACCTTGGCTATTATGACCAAGCACATTTTATTAAAGATTTTAAAAACTTCATTGGTAAAACACCGTTGGCGTACAGTAAAATGATTCACCAATGAGGTTATGGTCCAAGTGGGCCATACTATTCAATCCATTGTTGGAGAGATGATTGAACGAGTTTTGTCCTGTTATTCTAATTTTCATTCATTTGTTATCCCTTAATGTCCGAGCATAATAGTGCCTTCTACTCATCATATTCATGACGACAACACCAGATAGTGCCACAATCCCTCCAATAATTGATATTGAACTAGGGAGTTCCCTTAACCAAAACCAGGCAACAATAACTGCTACAGCAGGCTCAAGGTAGACCATACTTGTCACGGAACTTGCCTTTCCCAATGAGAGTGCAATTGCCCACAGGATGTAAGCAATTGCTGCGGGAAAAATACCAATATAAATTGCTGATAAATTTGCCTCTAACGTACTGTTTTGTATCGTACTAAAAATTCCTGGTGAAAAAATAAAAAATGGTATCGTCCCAGCCCATGTTAAATACGCTGTTAATTCAACAGGTTTGTAGCGAACTAATAATTGTTTTTGATACACAAAAAATATCGAGGTAGCCACTGCTGCTATCAGAACTAGATAGACTCCTATAGAAAAAGAAAATGATAATTCAGAAGTACCAAGGGCAATAAGAATAATCCCAACAAACCCAACTAATAATCCTAACCATTCAGCAAGACTTAAACGTTCTTTTAATATAATGACTGCGATAATGGAAGTAAAAATAGGAGCAGAGCCAATTAACATCCCAGCTGTACCAGCAGTAATAAATTCTTGACCAAAAGTAACCCCAATATTATAAATACTAATTCCAATCCAGCCTAGTACGAGGATTTTAATAGCATCTCTTTTGCTAGGTAATTTAAATTTATTTTTTGAAAACAGAGCAATAAAGACAAAAAATATTGACGCAGTAAAATAACGTACCAAAACTAAATGACCTGCTGAATAGCCACCTTTTAAACTGGCACCAACAGCAGCAAAGGTTGATCCCCAAATAAGAATGGTCAAAAGTGCCATGACGTTTGCTTTATAGTTCAATTTCTCACACTCCGAAAATATGTTATCTATATCTAAATTTTAAAAATTTGCTAGTTTAATCTCTTCTTTATTTACTGGGGTCCATCATATAATGCTTACGGACATATGAAAGTTTCATAATAAGGTGACTTTTAAATTTGCAAAAGTATTTTATTCCCAGAAGGATCATGTACAATGAAGTCATCACCATCTCTGAAGATTTCTATTCGGTCAGATAATTCCCGTAACTTTTCAACCAATTTTGATCTTACTTCTTCACCTTCTATATCGACAACGAAGTTATCCATGCCAACACTATTATCCTCGGGTTTTACAGCCCCAACACCATTCCAAATATTCATCCCAATATGGTGATGGTATTGTCCGGTTGATAGAAAGACAGCCCCCGGATAACGGGCAACAATATCATACCCAAGGCCTTCTGTATAAAATTTGACAGTTTCCTCAAGGTCTTTCACATGTAGATGAATATGCCCCATTATCGTATCTTTAGGAATTTTACCCCACTTTTTTCGCGACAAACCTATTAGTTCTTCTATTTTTAAAGGTAATGTTGCCATTTCAACCTGATCCACATGCCATTGCCAATCTTCTGCATAACGATCATAATAAATTTCAATCCCATTTCCGTCGGGATCATCGATATAAATTGCCTCACTAACAATATGGTCAGCCGAACCAAATGGATAATTTAGGGCAATTAAATGATTTAAAAAGCCGGATAAGTCCTCCCTTGATGGCAACAATAATGCAAAATGATATAACCCGGTTGTCCTTCCTTGTTTTGGTATCACATCGGTTGGTTGGATAATTCGTAATAATGGAATTTTACCGTCTGCTGTTAAAACTACTTCCGCGGTTTTTTCCGCCAATACTGACAAACCGATAAATTTTGTGTAAAAATCAACTGACCTATCCATATCTAACACTTTAATCGTTACTTCCTTAATAAAACGATTCGGCTTTTCATGAAAATTTGCCATCGGTTTCCGCCCCCCTTTAAAATAGAACCTTTAACTAATTTCATCCAAAACTGTTTTTAACTTTTCTAATTCCTTCGTTGATAGCGTAACCCCTTTACCCATTTTCGTATGATCTTCAGACCAGTCACGGATATCGTATTTTGGTTCACGCCCATTCCAACTTATTAAATTCAATTCCTTTTTCCATCCTTTTGAACCTTCCGACAAAACCGCGATATTTCTTACAATTTCAAAACTGAATTTAGTCATATTGATCTCTCCTATTCATCATTTTTATAATTCGGCAATCCTAAAGTATTAAAGGCCTTCTAGGGGAGCCATTTTCGCAAAATCACACTTTTCATTACTTCAACAAACCTCTTGATGGAACCATTTTCGCAAAATCGCACTTTTCGTTACATCAACGAACCTCTTGATGTAGCCATTTTCGCAAAATCACACTTTTCATTACATCAACGACTCTCTTGATGGAACCATTTTCGCAAAATCACACTTTTCATTACGTCAACAAACCACTTGAAGGAACCATTTTCGCAAAATCACACTTTTCATTACATCAACGATCCTATTGATGGAACCATTTTCGCAAAATCACACTTTTCATTACATCAACGATCCTATTGATGGAACCATTTTCGCAAAATCACACTTTTCATTACATCAACGAACCTCTTGATGGAACCATTTTCGTAAAATCACACTTTTCATTACATCAACGAACCTCTTGATGGAGCCATTTTACAAAATCACACTTTTCATTACGTCAACGATCCTCTTGATGGAACCATTTTTACAAAATCACACTTTTCATTACATCAACGAACCTCTTGATGGAACCATTTTCGCATAATCACACTTTTCATTACATCAACAACACCCTAAAAAAATAAAGAATCGCCATCGACAATTTTTTCATTAAAATTCCTTTGCTAACAACCTATGTCCTACATCACTTTCTTTTCCAATGAGTAATGTTATGATTAATAATTAGGATGTGCAAAATCGCGACATTCGTCACGAGATGCTCAAATATATTTTACCACATATGTGGGTGACAAAATGAGTAAATGGTTTTATGTCAATTTCGTCGTAATTATTGTCGTTATTTGGAAAATATCATCTACTAGTTACATCGGCATCCAACACATATTGGGTATCATAGGGTTTACCTTTTTTATGTTTAATTGGATGCGACATGCCATGTTTGCGACAATTCGGTCTAACATCCCTAGGGGAAAAAAATTAATTTACGCAAAGATTTCTAAAAAAGCAATGCCGTTTCACCGTTGGACAGGAACTGTGGCACTCGTTTTTATCATTTTTCATGCTGTCACAATCATTAGCCATTACGGTTTTCAACCACATAATTACAAAATGACCTTTGGTCTTATGGCACTTATCATCATGACTTTTGTCGTTATTTTCGGATGGATCCGCCAATTGCGAACGACTGTTAAAAGAAGAATTCTACATCTAGCATTTGCCTTTACACTATTTTACTTAATTATTATTCATATAATTTTATAGTATAAAAGCCTTGCATCTACCACAGACACAAGGCTCCCTTAACTTTTTTTTATCATATTTATTTTGAAACTTCCACGGCATAGTCCGCTAACAATCTTGCACCAAAACCAGAAGCTGATTGATGGTAATAGCCTTTATCCTTTGCCTCCATCGTTCCCGCCATATCGACGTGTACCCATTTAGCTGTTTCAGGAACGAATCTACGTAAAAATAGAGCGGCAGTTATTGAACCAGCATAAGGTTGATTACTAATGTTGCTAAAATCAGCATAATCAGTTTTTAACGTGTCATCATACTCATCCACTAACGGCATTGGCCAGACAAAATCACCATTAACGTCACCTATTTTTTTCATCACACTTGTCCATTCATCTTCACCAAAAATCCCAGCGACTTTTGTGCCTAATGCTGCGACGACAGCCCCTGTTAATGTCGCAATATCGACAATGTACTCAGCCTTTAATTCCCCTGCCCGAATTAATCCATCTGCTAAAATCAGACGCCCTTCTGCATCTGTATTACCAATTTGAACTGTTTTGCCATTTTTGTATTCAATGACATCCCCGGGTAAAATCGAATGACTGTCAGGCATATTTTCCACCGTTTGAATTAACCCGACAACATTCACTTGTGCCCCCGAGTCGGCTAACAATTTAATTGCTCCAGCGACAGCAGCAGATCCCCCCATATCCATCCGCATATCACTGATGTTTCGACCTTTTTTCAAGCTAATACCTCCGGTATCAAAAGTAACCCCTTTACCGACTAGTGCGACTAATGGCTTGGATTCATCGCCTTGATAATGAAGTTCAATGAAGGCTGGATCATATTTACTACCGCGATTGACTGCCAAAATTCCGTTCATCTCCATTTTTTCTAATGCGTTTTTATGATGAACTATCACTTCAACTTCCCTATCACTGAACACATCTTGTAAAACAGTCGGATATGTTTCTGGATTTAATGTGTTTGGCGTTTCATTCATTAAATCACGCGATAATGACATTGACGCAGCACGAATTTCCCCCATTGAAACAGCCGCTTCTACTTCTGCTCCATTCATAAAAGTTAAATGAGATGTTTTTTTCGCCTTTTTAGATTTATAAGCATCAAATTCATATGCTCCTAAATGCCAGCCTTCAACAAAAGCTGTCACTAATTTACTTTTATCATATGATTCAAATGCACTTGCTAAGGCTTCATCATCAACTAAACCTTCATTTATATTCAATTTTTTTAACTGTTTTGAAATGTCTCCTGCTATCATTCGAACGTTATCAAATGATTGCTTTTCGGCTTTAACATCATTTACGATGATATGTAACTCATCATCAACAAAAATTGCTGAAGTATTGCCACCATAATCCTTTACATAATCTTGCAAATG
>DKGO01000123.1 GCA_002453315.1 Caryophanales bacterium UBA6768
AACAGGTGAAGAAATTCAAATTCCTGCTAGCAAAGTTCCAGCATTTAAAGCTGGTAAGGCTCTTAAAGATGCCGTTAAATAATGAACTGGACAAATTGTTTTTAATCTTGGAAAATAGGACAAGGCTGGCTGGTTAGATTTATTTTAATTCCTTCTAACCTTTAACTTTACTCTTTAATACATACAGATATTTTATCTGTTCCTACGTTTTGTTTTCTAAGTACTATGAAGCAAATTTGTATCCATGAAAGAACTAAGAAGCTTATCCTACTTACGAGAAGGATAGGCTTTTTAATTTGTTTTCGTTACTTTAAAATGATTGACAATATTGGTATAATAGATGATAGTAATAAGGTATGGTTCTATCATATTAGGGAAGTTTTTATCGATATGATTATTTGTTGTTATTTGTATAGAAGGGCACAGGTGATTTCGGTGCATAATATAGATAATGAAATAAAACGTATTAAAGAAATATTATATGGAAAGCTCCATCATTCTTTTGTTAAAAAAATTATTCCTACGCCCATTATTGATGAAGATAAATTAGCTATCATTTATTTTTTATGTCATGATCAACCATTATCAGAAAATACAAAAGAGCAATATATGATTGCCGTAATGCTTATTCAAATGGCGTTAGATACTCATGAATGTATTCCAAATGAACTTAGTAATACGACTAATAAAGTTGAAAAACAGATGACAGTGTTAGCAGGAGATTATTATAGCAGTTTGTATTATTATGTATTAGCTGAGTTAGAAGAAGTCAATTTAATTCGGCAATTAGCTAAAGCGACGAAATTAATAAATGAATTTAAAGTATATTTATTTGATGGGGAAATACCAACATTACAGCATCTTTTTTCCTCATATGAAACAATTGAAAGTGATTTGTTCGTTAAAGCCGCTGATCATTTCGGGAAAACACCATTAATACCATTGATTCAAAACCTCCTATTATACAATCGGTTATTACGTGAAAAATATAACATTGTGAATGATCAGTTTGCTTATGTGAATATTTATTTTCAGAAAAATAATTCTCTCGAAAATAAAACATCTATATTAAAATTAATTGACGAAGAAATTGATCATTGTATTCACGAAATAGAAACAACACTGCATTATTTGTCTTATGATTTTAATCAAGTAAAGCAATTTGTATGTAAACGGATTGGTTTGTTTGATAAATCAATTATCGCGGAAGAAGGTTAATTCATGGCTGAACAAACAAAGGAAGAACGGGTTCATCATGTTTTTGAAAAAATCTACCATAATTATGATAAAATGAATTCAATTATTTCATTTAAACGTCATATTGCTTGGCGTAAAGATGTGATGAAGCGAATGGATGTTGAAAAAGATAGTCATGTATTAGATGTTTGTACAGGAACAGGTGATTGGGCAATTTCAATGGCAGATGCTGTTGGGAATGAGGGGGAAGTTGTAGGTCTAGATTTCAGTAAAAATATGTTAAAAGTCGCTAAGGAAAAGCAAACGAACTTACAGCTTGAACATGTCTCATTTGTCCACGGAAATGCGATGGAATTACCCTTTGATGATGCTACTTTTGATTATGTTACAATTGGATTCGGTCTTAGAAATGTTCCTGATTACGAGACGGTGATTAGTGAAATGTATCGTGTCGTTAAGCCAGGTGGTAAAGTTGTTTGTTTGGAGACTTCTCAACCAACTTTAATTGGATTTCGACAACTTTACTTTTTTTATTTTCGTTTTATCATGCCGTTGTTCGGGAAACTATTTGCTAAAAGCTATGATGAATATGCTTGGTTACATGAATCAACAAAAAGTTTTCCTAACAAAATAGCTCTAAAAAAGCTATTTACAGATGCCGGATTTTCTGACGTTTTAGTAAAGGGATATTCTGGTGGGGTTGCAGCAATGCATTTGGCGACAAAGTAGATTGGTTAATAAAAGGTGAAATAAATGCAAATGGCAAATATATATCAATTTTTAAAAAATGACATTGAAGATATCGAGGAAAGACTAGCAAACGTCATTTCTACAGAATATTCAATTCTTCAAGATACTTCAACTCAACTATTACGTGCAGGTGGTAAAAGGATACGGCCAATTTTAGTTTTATTATCTGCACAATTTGGAAATTATCAGGAAAATGTTGAAAAGGTAAAAGCAATTGCAGTTGCGTTAGAGTTAATCCATATGGCCTCATTAGTCCATGATGATGTAGTGGATGATGCTGATCTTCGTCGCGGACAACCTACAGTAAAGCATACATATGGTGATAAAATTGCAACTTATACTGGTGATTACATACTAGCTACAGCTTTAGAGGTCGTGACAACTGTTTCTAACCCTAAAATACATCAAATATTGTCTAAATCATTAAAAAATGTTGTCGAAGGTGAAATGATCCAAATTAGAGATAAAAGAAACGTCAATCAACATATTCGACAATACTTGCGAAGGATTAAAAGGAAGACGGCCTTATTAATAGCCACGAGTTGTAAGTTAGGGGCAATCAGTTCGGGTTCAACAAAAAAACAAGCAAATGCGTTATTCCGTTATGGCTATAATGTCGGTATGTCCTTTCAAATTATTGATGATATTTTAGATTTTACTTCCGATGAACAGACACTTGGAAAACCAACTGGTCACGATCTTCAACAAGGTAACATTACGCTGCCGGTTCTTTATGCAATGGAAGACCCTTTATTCAAAAGGGAGCTTGAAAAAATCTTTAAGCATACATCTCAAATAACAGAAGATCAGATGCACCAAATGTTAACCAAATTATTAGCGACTGATGCGATTGAATGTTCCTATAAATTAAGCCATACATATTTACTAAAAGCATTACAGTCATTGGACCATTTAACAAATGAAGCTGCTAAAAAGAGTCTAGTATTCATTGCTCATAAATTAGGAAAGCGTCGTTCATAATAGTTATTTTATTGTATTATACGTTATAATTTGATAAAATTTCAGAGACATTGTCAGTAATTGTAGAAGAAGAGGAGAATATTAATCATGGAAAAGACTTTTATTATGGTTAAACCAGATGGTGTACAAAGAGGTTTAATAGGAGAAGTAGTGAAACGTTTTGAATCAAAAGGTTTTACCCTTGCTGGGGCAAAATTAATGAATATTTCAAATAAACTTGCTGAAGAACATTATGGAGAACATAAGGAACGTCCTTTTTTTGGTGAATTAGTTGACTTTATTACTTCAGGGCCTGTATTTGCGATGGTTTGGCAAGGGGAGAATGTCATTAGCACTGCTAGAAACATGATTGGTGCAACAAATCCAAGTGAAGCAAATCCAGGATCAATTCGTGGTGACTTTGCTGTCACAGTAGGAAAAAACATTATACATGGTTCAGATTCTACAGAAAGTGCTATGAGGGAAATCAATTTATTTTTTACTACTGAAGAACAGCTAAGCTATAGTAAGCAAGCAGATAGCTGGATTTATTAAACTCAATAATTATTTTTTAATGTCATATCTTGTTAGCCTCTGTTCAATACGGAGGCTTTCTATCTATCCATGAAAGAGGAAAATACATTGTGGACTTATAAAGACTTTATAGGAAAAATTAACGAAATCTATGACATTGATTTAAGTTTATACAAAGAGGCACAAATGAAAAGACGGATCACATCTTTACGTAATAAGCATGGCTTTGATAACTTTTTTTATTATTTTAAGGCAATTCAAGAAGAACAGGATTTGTTGGAAGAATTTTTAAAACGTATTACGATTAATGTATCTGAATTTTATCGGAACCCACGCCGTTGGGATGTTTTAAAGGGAAAAGTAATACCATTGCTCACTAAGGATAAAAAAAGTATTACTATTTGGAGTGCCGCCTGTTCAACTGGAGAGGAACCTTATAGTCTGGCAATGTTATTAACAGATTATTTCTCCGGTGTTAAATTCAAAATTTTAGCCACGGATCTCGATGAATTGATTTTAAGTAAGGCAAAACAAGGAATTTATTATGAAAATTCACTGAAAGAAGTTCCTGATTTTCAGAAGTCTAAATATTTCGTACAAAAAAATGATGAATTCCATATTGATGATCATTTGAAAAAAAATATTGTTTTTAAAAGGCATGACTTATTAAAAGATCCTTACCCTTCGAATGTTGATTTAATTGTCTGTCGAAATGTGCTCATCTATTTTACTGAGGAAGCAAAGAAAATGGTGTATGGAAAATTAAGCCGTGCATTAAACAATGAAGGTGTATTGTTTATCGGTAGCACAGAACAAATTTTTGAACCGATAAAATATGATTTACAAATTTTAGATACCTTTTTTTATCATAAAAAACCCATAAGTTAACAGAAATAAAAATATTTTATCGGAAGTAAATAGAAATGAGGAATGATGATGCGATACTTAACAGCCGGAGAGTCCCATGGTAAACAATTAACGACAATCATTGAAGGGATTCCAGCAAGAATGCCACTATTAAAAGAAGAAATTGATGAATCCTTATTAAGACGGCAAAAGGGACATGGCCGTGGTCGAAGAATGCAAATTGAAAAAGATTTAGTAGAAATCAAAAGTGGTGTCCGTCATGGGTATACGCTCGGTTCACCGATTTCATTAGTCGTTACTAATGATGATTTTAAAAGTTGGACAAAAATCATGGGGGAGGACCCTATAGAAGATGACGAAAAAATTCGTCGAGTAGTGACACGCCCACGTCCTGGACATGCTGATTTAAATGGGGCTTTAAAATATGGTCATCGAGATATGAGAAATGTGTTGGAACGTTCATCTGCTCGTGAAACGACAGCAAGAGTAGCAGCAGGTGCTGTAGCAAAGATCATGTTACGACAATTAGGCATTCATATTACCGGATACGTAAAAGAGATTGCTGGAATTCAAGCGGAAGAAAAAAATCACCTATCGGTTCAGGAACGGCAAGAAATTTCTGAAGCATCCCCAGTAAGGGTGTTGGATAAAGCTGTAGAACAACAGATGATGGATAAGATTGATCAAGCGAAAAAAGATGGTGATTCCATCGGTGGGGTATGTGAAGTTTATGTTGAGGGAATGCCAGCAGGTGTCGGGTCTTATGTTCATTATGATCGTAAATTGGATGCCAAATTAGTCGGCAGTGTTGTCAGTATCAATGCCTTTAAAGGTGCCGAAATCGGGATTGGGTTTGAGGCTGCTAGACGAAATGGTAGTGAAGTCCATGATGAAATTTTATGGAGTGAAGAAAAAGGTTATTTTCGTCGTACGAATCGACTTGGTGGTTTTGAAGGTGGCATGACAACAGGGATGCCAATTGTTGTTAAAGGTGTGATGAAGCCAATTCCCACCTTGTACAAACCGCTTCAAAGTGTTGATATTGATACTAAGGAACCATTTAATGCAAGCATTGAACGCTCAGATTCTTGTGCAGTTCCTGCTGCTGCAGTAGTGATGGAACATGTAGTTGCTTTTGAACTGGCCAAGGCAATTACTGAACAATTTCCGAGTGATCAATTTCCACAATTAAAGCGGGCAATAGAGGAATTTCGTGAAGAGACTAGGAGCTTTTAAATGAAAGAAGTTCATGTACAAACGTCAACACATCCTTATACAATATATATTGGGGAAAATATCATTTCTCAAATGGAGAAATTTTTAACAAAACGATACTCTTCGATTTTAATTATAA
>DKGO01000099.1 GCA_002453315.1 Caryophanales bacterium UBA6768
ATGAGTCAATACTTACTAGTTCATCGATCTGTTCTTTGTTAAATGTAATGAACGTTTCAGGATAATCAAGATTAAATCCTTCAAGACCGATCACTTTTACGGATTGGTCACTTTCTTTTTTATCATTCGCATATTTCAATACAGTATCGATATGAGCTTCCGTCGCCATGACTACAAATTCAGGTTCTGCGTGATTTAAAATAAAATCAACCTCACGAACACCTAATTTTATACCCATTGGAATTACAGTTGCACCGCAGCGGCTAAGAGCTTGACTAATAAACACAAACTCAAGGCTATTTGGAATTAAAAGAGCGACATGTGAGCCTTGTTTAACGCCTAAATTCACTAGATAACTTGCAATCTTGTCAACTTTTTCACGTAATTCCCGATATGTTAATGTTTCATTTGTAGGCACAAATGTCAGTGCAGGATGTTCCTCAAATCGTTTTAATGCTTTATTCATATACGCTTGAAGTGTATTGATACTCATAAATACCACCTATCCCTTTTAATAAATTTTGACCTTGTCATTTAGCAAATCTTTCGCAATTGTATTTCTTTGAATTTCGGATGTACCGGTAAGAATTCTAAACATTCGTACGGACCGATACATTTTTTCAATCGGATGGCCTTTCATTAAGCCTTGTCCACCAAAAATTTGCACCGCTTTATCTAATACGCGACCGGCAACCTCAGATGTAAACAGCTTCACCATTGACGCAATTGCGCGGTTGTCATCCCCACGGTCAATTTTTTCAATCGCATCGTACACCATACATCTTGCTGCATAAAGTTCCGTCGCCATATCCGCAACCATATGCTGAATCGCTTGAAAGTCTCCTATTGAACGCCCAAACTGTTTTCGCTCGTTCGCACGTTCAAGTGCTAAATCTAATGCGCGCTGTGCTACACCGATGTATGTCACACCCCAAATGGCCCGATTTTGACTCACTCTTTTAATTCCTAACAAAAAGCCTTTTCCTGGTTCGCCGATAATGTTTTCAGCTGGGACACGCACGTTATTAAAAATAAGTTCACCTGTTCCCCGCTCACCTGAAATCGGTACTTGCGTTTCACCCAATTCATAGCCAGCCTTACCTTCTACTTTTTTATCCACAAGAAAAGCTGTTACTCGCACATTCTCTTCGTCAACAACCTCTTTACAAATGACGATTGCAAAGTCAGAATATGGAGCTGAACTAATAAAATGCTTCTTACCGTTCAAAATGTACTCATCACCATCTTTAACAGCTGTCGTCTGAATCGCCCTAGCATCTGAGCCTGCACCAGGTTCCGTGAGTGCGAAACAACAGCTTGTTTCGCCATCTATTAATGGTTGAATATACTCTTCCATTTGAGCGTCCGTAAATGACTCTAGCATTTGCCCAATCCGTAAGACACCGCCTTTTTCACCTAGTACGTATCCCCATAAAGCCGCACCGGAACGAGCCAACTCTTCCTTCAGTACGCACAATCCTGTTAAACTTAAGTTTTGACCACCGTATTCTTCAGGAAGAGAAATACCATAAAATCCGTGCTCAGCCGATCTTTTTCGAACCCATTTCATCGCTTCCAATGGAATATCTTCCTCAGAATCAATTTCCATTTTTTCTTCATATGGGAGCAATTCGTTGTATATGAAGTCTCGTAACTTCTTCCGTAAATTTTCTAATTCTTGATTGATTTCCATCGATACCACCACTTTTCATTTTGTTATAGATGTCTATATACATCTATACTAAAAATAGACTCACACATTCACTTTCTTCTTCCTAACATGTGGAAACAGTAAGATAACAGCAGTCATAAATAAGAAGACTAAAGAGAGCGGACTTGTAAAAAACACAGTCAAATCTCCAGTCGATGCCAAAATTGCTTTCCGTAAATTCTCTTCAAGCATAGGTCCTAAAATAAACGCAAAGAAGAATGGGGCCAGCGGAAAGTTCGCTTTTCTTAGAAAGAAACCAAGGATACCAAAAATAATCATGACACCAATATCAAAAAGACTATTATTAATCATATAAACCCCAATAAAACAAAAAGCCGCAATAAAAGGAATTAAAAACCTTTCGATTTTTTCAATGATAATTGCAAAAACAGGTACAAATGCAACATTCATAATTAACAATAATACATTCGCCACAAAGAAACCCGCAAATGAAGCCCAAACAATGGCCGAAGAATTTTGAAATAAAAGTGGACCCGGTTGCATCCCGACCATAAGAAGTCCACCCATCAAAATTGCTGCTGCTGCAGAACCAGGAATTCCTAATCCAAACGTCGGAATTAACGCTCCACCTACTGATGCATTATTTGAAGCTTCGGGACCGCTTAGTCCTGTCGGGGCGCCTTTTCCAAATTCTTCTGGGTTTTTTGATATTTTCTTCTCAACACTGTAGGACATGAACGTAGACAGCAAAGCACCTGTTCCCGGTAAAATACCGACGATAAAGCCGATAACTGAACCCCTTATCATCGCACCTATATTCCCAATAACTTCACTTACTTTTGGAAATAAGGATGAAAACGACAATTTGGTCTTAATTTGTTCAGCTGAAACTTTTTCTTCGAGTCTAAACAACACTTCAGAAATACCAAAAAGCCCAATACCAACAACAGCAATATTAATCCCATCCCAAAGTTCGACTAAACCAAATGTTAAACGTTGCTCACCAGTTACAGCATCACTTCCAATTGAAGCAAGCAATAATCCGAGAAATGTTGCTATTAGCGGTTTTATCGGATTTTTTTGCGTTAAACCACATGCTGCGATTAATGTAAATAAAATGAGCGAGAAGTAATCTTCAGGCCCAAATACAAGGGCTAGTTTTGCTAATACTGTCGTTAAAAACACCATACCGATAAACCCAAAAACCCCACCGACAAATGAAGCGATTGCACTTAATGTTAACGCATACCCTGCTCTTCCCTTTCGTGCTAGCGGATAGCCATCGAACGTCGTCACGATCGCACCACTATCACCGGGAACATTAATTAAAATTGCACTAATACGCCCACCATACATCGTACCTAAATAAATACTCATCAACAAAATCAATGCACTTAATTGGTCCATTTGAAACGTTAGCGGTAATAAAAGTGCCATTCCTGTTATCGGACCTAATCCAGGTAGTGCACCTATAATCGTTCCTAACGTTACCCCGATTAAACACCAAAGCATCGCATCAGGGTTTGTTAATAAAGTTCCAAATCCATCAAATAATTCCGTTAACATACTTTCACCTCCAACAGTCTAGGTGTCATCCAAAAATCCCCAGTGGTAATGGGCTGTCTAGCCATAACACAAAAATCCCATACATGACAATTAACACCGAAATCGTAAATATAAGCGATCTCAACCATTGTATTTTTATGATAAACACAAGCGTAATGAACATAAATAAGCCGATACTAGCCAACATTCCGATAATTTGCGTCGAAATAAGTGACGCGATAAGCAACACGATTAATATTATTTGTTTTAAAACGACTTCTTTGTCTAACTCTTCCGCTTGTTCATCTGATTTTCCCCTTAAAGTTTGGATGAAATAAATACTAAGCAAAACCACGAGTAAGATTGACATGATACGAGGGAAGAACCCTGAGCCTAAAGCACCTACATTCATTGAATATAATGGCAATCCAAAGGACATAACGAGAAAAACACAAGAAATTATAATTAAAAAGAGCATAAAAAAGCGTTCAAGTAACATAAAGTACCTCCTTTCAAGGATTCAAAAAATAAAAAGGGAGTGCTGTCAAAATGTTCTTTATCACTCCCTGATTAAATAAGAATTTATCCTTCAAGGTTTTCAACGTATTCTTTAAACTTCGTACCTTCAACTTCAATTAATTCTTTATATTCTTCAGGTCCTTTATAGAAAGGTTTTAACCCACGTTTTTTTAAAAATTCTTTCCATGTATCTGTTTCAGTCATTTCCTTAAAACTTTCTGCCCAATAATTAACGACTGCATCTGGAACATCTCCACCTGTCCAAATTCCTGTATATCTATTAAATGTAAGATCAACACCTGATTCTTTTAATGTTGGAACATCTGGCAAATCTTCAGAACGTTCATCAGATGCAACCGCTAACACTCTCACTTCACCAGTCTTAATATAATCTTGAATTACTGGAAGGACACCTAACGATACGTCAGCTTGACTACCTAATACAGCAGTTAAACTCTCTGAAGCCCCTGCCATCGGGACAAAGTTTAACTTATCAATCCCAGCTTCTTGTCTAATTAAATCCCATTTGAACGCTTCCCCGCCATCAACTGGACCGAGAGTACTGATTGTTAAATCCTTTTCTGTTTTTAAAGCTTCTATTAATTCATCAATCGTTTTATATGGTGAGTTTTCGTGCACGTAAATAAAAAGCTCGCTCGTAGAAAGAGAGGCAATGGGTTTAAAGTCAGAAAACTTTAAATCTGGTACTCTCGGATCCCATCCACTACCATATTCAGGTATAACGATTAACTTGTATGGATCATCTTTTTGTTTCTTTACTTCTTCCGCCGCAATTCGGCCTCCTGCACCTGGTTTATTTGTAACAACAAATGGCTGTTCCATAATCCCTGCTTCATTTAGAACTTGACCTGTCGTGCGCATAATTACATCCTGTCCACCGCCAGGGGCATACCCAACGAGTGCATCAATACCTTTATCTGGATATCCTTCTGGTAATTCACTATCACTTGATTTATCAGCAACCCCATCTGTTTTATCAGACGATCCACAAGCACTTAAAATTAAAATTAGCGTTAATGCTAATACACTTACGAAAAATGATTTCGCTTTCATTTTTCTAATCATGTAATTAACTCCCCTTTTTATCGTTTTTTATATCGTTAAAAAATCGAGATCATTTCTAAATTTTCTTTCTCATTTGCATCCTTGCTATTTCTTATCGTGAATTGATATGTGTTTGTGTTTAAGTACATCATCCCAGTGACTATTGGAGAAAAATTACGATCATAAAACGTCCGGTTAAGAGACATGATCGGATAGTTGCGACGAATATCAAGTATCTTTGCTACTTCTTCAGAAGCTGGTTTTACTTCAATAATACAGCTTATTTCTTCAACCTTTGGGCGAGAGTCAGGATAACTCTCAACGATTAATTTACTTAATGGTTGTGTTTCAAGCTTATCTACCAACTCTTCTGAAAATGAAATATTTGGAGATAAATAGGTAATATTATATACCATTGGCATATCTTTTAGATAAAATAAACGATAGATAGCGCTTACTTTTGTTTCAGGCGAACATCCCAATGTTTGAGCAATTTGTTCTGGTGGTTTTTCTTTGCCAAACTTAATCAATTTAATTTTCAAATTAATTCCTTTTCCAATTAACGTTTCATAAAAACCACGGAAATTTTGAACATCTAACACATCATCCATTAAATCTGTTTGTATTGTTGGAAACTTCACAAACATACCTTTACCTTGTTGGATAACAACTAAATTGTCATCGGCTAATAGTTTGATTGCTCGACGAACCGTTAATCTGCTCACTTGGTACTTCTCTGTTAATTCAAGTTCACTAGGTAACCTTTGACCCGGCTCATACTTTTCATCCTCAATTTTACTTTTAAGATCTCTAGCAATTTGCTGGTATAAAGGAATATGGCTATCACGATTTACAATCATAGTAATTACCTCCACCTATTTATACATGTATATAGACATTATATAACATGTTAAAAAAATAGTATTCTATGATTGCTAGTACGTCAACTAAGTAGTTCTGCTAAGCAATTTAACCATGAATTACACCCCTATCAATATTCATTAGATTGATCGCGTTTGCAACGCCCCCTTTCAGCGTATTGCTTATCTTTATCTTCTATTCTGTATTAATGATAAAGTACAACCCCTACCAATCCCGCTAAAATTATAACGAAAACAGGGTGTCCTTTTTGGCTGAATAAATAAAGGAGTGAGAGTAAAAAGATAAGTACAAAGCTAACGCTTTGCCACGATATATTTGTAATGACATCCATTGAAAGTGTGAACTTGATGGCCGAATAAAAAATCAAGCTGACAATGACTGGTTTTAAACCGTAAAGTCCTTGAGAGACCATTTCACTTTTCTGAAATTGTTGATACATTTTCCCGATTAATAACACGAGCAAAAATGACGGAAAAATCATACCTAATGCTGCAACAGCCGCTCCTGATATTCCAGCTGTTTGATATCCAATAAACACAGCCGCATTCGTTCCGATAGAGCCTGGTAACATACCAGAAATTGCTATAACATCGGTAAATTGCCCAGTCGACATCCACCCATAATGCGTGACTTGACGTTCGATTAACGGCAACATGGCATAGCCGCCACCAAAAGAAAACAAACCGATTAAAAAAAAATTACCAAATAGTTGTAAGTAAACCATGATGACACCTCAATTGATAACCCATCATTTATTCATACCTTTCAACCTCCCGCTTCATTGTTTTCAATTTACTAATTACGATCCCTGTCACAATCCCAGCAACGATAAAAAAAATGGGGTTAATAGGAATCAAAAGTAAAAGAATAATATAAATTAAAGCGATAACAAGTGTTGTGACGTCTTTAATCGCGGTTTTTGCAATCGTATAACCCGCATGTGCAATTAAAGCGATAACAGCGGCACCAATTCCTTTAAATGCCGCTACAACAATCGGATTAGTTTGCAAAAAGTAGTACGTTAATGACGCTAGAACGACAATAATAAGCGTCGGTAACATAATCCCTAACAGAGCAAAAAGGGCGCCGATCGAACGAGCCACTCGATAACCTATAAATGCCGCTGCATTCACTGCAATCGCACCAGGTAACGTTTGCGCAACCGTAAAAATATTTGTCATTTCTTCTTTTTGGATGAATTTGTTTTTTTCAACTACTTCTTTTTCAATTAATGAAATCATCGCATAGCCACCACCAAAGGTAACGGGGCTAATTTTTAAAAATGTGTAAAACAGCTTCCAATAAAGCCGAATTTCCGTTTGCATAAAACTTTCAATCCCTTTTGTTGTTCGACTGCTAGATTGCGATTCGAAGGGGTTTTCTATTTTTCATTAATTAAATTCCAAACCGACAACAAAATCGTCCGTTTTATCTGGAGTTTCCCCTAAAGCAAATGAGAGTTTCCCTCTATCCCCTCTCATGATTCGCTTTTGAATAACGACAGCATTTTTCCCTACATAAATGATGCGCTCTAACGACAATGCCGGTTTCCCGATTTCCACTTCCAAATAATTTGATTCGAACTCATTAATTGCGATCGGTTCGATATCTAATGTAGAGGAAGTGAAATCTAGATTGCAATCCTTTTCCAAATACTCAAACACTGCTATATCCTCTAAATCTTGTTCTAATAGATTTGGAGCATAACAATCAGGAATATATAACGTTTCTAAAATTAACGGCTTCCCATTGACTAAACGGACCCGAACAACTTTATTTATTTTCTCAAGCTTGTCCAATGTAAAAATACCGTACACACGACTGGATATTTTCGTATCATTAGAATACTGAATGACTTTTGAACTTGGTGTCAATCCTTGTTTTAAAGCTTGTTGATTAAAGCTGTGTTCTCCGATTAAGTTTTGGACAATTTTCGATTTAGAAACGAACGTTCCAACACCTTGCCTAGTATAAATCAATCCTTCTACCGTTAATTCACTAAGGGCTTTTCTCACAGTAGCACGACTCACATCATACGTTTCCATCAAGTTCCTTTCGGATGGAACTTTAGAGTCCTCTTCCCATGAGCCCTCTTTTATTTTTTCCTTCATTCGTTCTTTCAGTTGATAATACAGCGGAATTACACTTTTTTGATCCAACATCGTTATCATTCCTTCAAAATCTTCAACATAGTTATATGCTCATCATGTTGTACGTACCACTTTATGTTTTTCAGTTTAATAGTATTCTTTTGATTTGTCAATCATATTTTGTATGTAATATGTCAGTGCATGAAATATTACTATTTTCTTCGCCTTTTTTCATTATAAAAGTTTAGGAAAGACTATCTCCTCTAAGTTGTAAGTAGGCAAGATAGCACCTTCCCTAGCGTTTAGATTTAATTTTTTCAGGAAATTATGGCGTAACGATATTGATAGCATTTGAAAACTTATCAAAAAGTGAAAGGAATTCAGTAACTTTATTTTGGTCGCCTGACAATTTTAATTTTTGAGAAGCAATGGCTTCGTCAAGTGAAATGCCCCCCAAAACAACTGCATAAAACGACACTTTATCAGTCGTTAAAGAGACGTCTGGATCCTTGTCAAGCTTATCTTTTTTATTTAAAACAGAGTGGTCAAGACAAAGCGTATAGTCTTCTTCAACATCAGTTAAAGAGAGGTTAATAGTTAGTCTCTTTCCGTCTGCTTTTAGTCCATTTAATCGCACTGCAAGCAATTTAAAGAACTCTGTAAACGGCATTTGTTGAACCATTTTCGGCATTCCTTTATGATCTCTTGGCATGCGCACACCTTGTCTTAATTCCTGTGCTCCCACAAGATAAATGTTCCGCCAATTTGCTGATTCTGCTTGATAGCCTAGTTGTTCATACGTATCCGCTAATAATTCTTTTGCATCCTCGTTATCCGAATCTGCCATAACGACATGCTTCAATACTTCAGCAACCCACCGGTATTCGCCTTTTTCATAATCTGCTTTAGCTTGTTTCATGACACTTTCGGCCCCACCCATGTATTGAACATATTTTTTCCCTGCATCCACTTGAGGAAGTGAATCAAGATCAGATGGATGACCACTATAATAGCCTAAGTAAAAGTTGTATACGCCTTTTGAATTGTGCTGAACTGTTCCATAATAGCCTCGGTTCCCCCAATACTTTCCTAGTGAATCTGGGAGCTCTAGTGTTTCAGCAATTTCTTCCATCGTTAACCCGTGGTTAGCTAGTCTCACCGTTTGGTCGTGAATATATTTATACAAGTCGCGTTGCATTCGCAAATGTTCAATCGCCTTCTCCTTTCCCCATACAGGCCAAGCGTGAATCATGACGAGTGCGTCGATCTCACTTTCTGCAAACAGATCAATTGTCGTATCAAGCGCCTTCACCCACTCTAGCGTATCGCGGGTCTTCGCTCCTCTAACTGTATAAATTTGGTGCATCGTTTTATTCGCATTTTCGGATACGAACAATGCTTTGTAATTTTGAATGTAAAAGTGCATTTCAGCAGGTGCCTCTGTATTTGGCGTCAATAAAAATTGAAAGGTGATTCCGTCCACTTCCATTTCTTGGAATTCCTGTGTAATTTCTGTATTCGGTAATACAAAACCGGATTGCCCACCACCAAAAACAGAACCAATTCCTGCATTTAAAAAGCCTGCGTCCCCTTGAGGTAAGCCTAAACCAAACTGATACATCGCGCGACGATTCATAATCGGACCAAGCATCACATTCTCACTAAACGCCTCTTTTGCAAAATGTTCCGGAACGATAATTGGAATGTCAGATGTCTCCGCATATTCAAGAATGGACTCAGTGCCACCAAAGTGGTCAGCATGGCTTTGACTAATAATAATCGCAACGACTGGTTTTTTTGGACGATGTTCGTAATACAATTCAATCGCTGCCTTTGCAGTATGAATACCAGATAACGTATCAATGACGATAATCCCAGTCTTTCCTTCTACAATTACTGTCGTGGCTAGTGCAAGCCCACGAACTTGATAAATGCCCTCCACCACTTTATATATACCTGATTTTGCTTGCAGTTGCGTGTTTCGCCATAAGCTTGGATTGACCGTGTCAGGAGCAAGTCTGTCCTCTACATTTAAATTTTGGATTGGATTTTCTACTGGTGCAATTAAGCCTCTATCTGCATCTACAAAATCTTGTTTATCCTCAAAATTAAGATATTCCGAAAATTTTTTATTTACTTCTTTTGTAAAAGATGTTGCTTCTTTTGGTTGATCAAAAGACATTCTGGATTCCCCCTCTGTTCAACTATGTAAAAATTGAGTGTTTTCAGCTGTAATGGCTGTAATGGCTGTAATGGGTTTTGATCCTGTTAGGTTGTGCGTACCACTCAAGTGTAAGTATAATCACGCCCTTGAAGCTTGTCAAAGATAATTTTTATTATCCTTATTATTTAATGGAGTGAACCTTCACCGTTTACGTCATTAAAATTTTCGAACAGGATTTATCCAAAGTTAGAATTAAATCCCTTAATCTCAATTCTTACAATATGAATAAAGAGGAGAACAACCAGAATTAATTGACCGAATTCATAGCCAAATTTTCCATTACCTCAAATGAAAAAACTGCCCTTTGAAAACAGGCAGTTTTTTCATTCATATTGAGATTAAACTGATATGTCAAATACACGCTTTCCAATTTTCGTCACCAATTCAAGCGAAAGTGTCTTAAGTGTTTTCGGACTATGTATATCAAATGCTTACACGTAAAATTAACATTAAAATATATTTATATTAGGAAATTGAGTAGATTTTGTTGAAACTACCTCGCTAAAAAAACAAAGATTTCTTCATTTACCCTATCCGATGCATCATTTTGGACAAAATGTCCCGCCTCACTAATTCGCTTGATTTCAATATTAGGTACCCATTCTCTCAGCCCATCAAGCAATTTTATACTTAACGCTTGATCTTTTTCTCCCCATAGGACAAGGGTTGGGGCGTCAATCACTTTATTTTCCGGTATGTTTTTTCCGCGTATTTGGAAGGATGCCCGGTACCAGCTCAACAAGGCTGGTATTGCGTCTGGAACCGCGTAACTCGCGGCGTATAGTGCTAAGTCTTCTTCGTTATAAGTAGAATCATGGCTAAACTTGTCATTGAAAAACCATCTAGCTGTTCGGGCGAAATCGGCAGTTAGCACCTTTTCAGGCCAACGTGGTTTTTGAAAAAAACGCATATACCATGACATTTTGTACTGTTCACTTGTACGATCTCTCAATTCTCTTGAAAATAGGACTGGATGAGGGGCATTCAATATAACGAGACGCTCCGTCATTTGCGGGTGCCACATCGCAAAATTCCAAGCAACAGCTCCACCCCAATCATGAGCTACGATAATTGCCGATTGTTTCTCTTGCTGCAAAATTAACTGGCGGATGTCTTCAACAAGATTTGTAATTTGGTAATCCTTTATACTTTGCGGTTTGTCATTCATTCCATACCCACGCAAATCCGGCGCAACGACCCGATAGCCTTGTGTCGCAAAATGTGAAATTTGCTTTCTCCATGTGTACCAACACTCCGGAAAACCGTGAAGAAATAATATAAGTTTACCTTCTTTTGGACCGGCTGTTACTGCGTGAAACTTCAAACCATTGATCGTAAATTGTTCAAGCTCTGCCTTACAATCAAGTGATAAAACAGCTTGTTCATAGTATGAATGTAACACTTTCATTGGACTCCCCCTTTATTCATTGTTGTTGTGAACTTCGCCTTCAATCTCTATCCTTACTTAGATTAATCTCGAACTTCTATCTCCAAGGTCATGAAAAATTTAAATTCGTCATCATTCCCTTGTCACGAAAATAAATGATAGGGATTCAGTTTATTTTAATGGCCTGCAAATTTTTTTCTGAAGCAATTTTTCGGAGTGGATTTTCTACTTGTGCAATTAAGCCTCTGTCGCATCTACAAAACCTCGTTTATTTTCAAATTAAAATATTCTAAATCTTTTTCTAAAAGCTCCCCTGTTCAACTTTTAATATGTAAAAACTGGATTTTAGCCTGTAAGGTTGTGCAATTACTTAAATATAAGTATATTGACGCCTTTAAAGCCTGTCAAAGATAATTATTTATGAGCCTTACCTACGGTCATTAAATTTTCGAACAGAATTTATCCAATGTATATTTTGCCGTTTCTAGCCAAAGTTAAAGCATATGAGTATTTGACTTCTTGAGGAGGCATACAAATGGCATTAAATGTGACCCAAAAACTAATAAAAAGCCATCTCCTTTCCGGAAAAATGCTACCCGGTGAAGAGATAGGACTGAAGATCGATCAAACCTTAACACAAGACGCAACTGGCACTATGGTAATGCTTGAGCTTGAAGCAATGGGCTTAGAACGTGCAAAAACAGAAGCTTCTGCCCAATATGTTGACCACAATATTATTCAAGAAGATAGCAAAAATCCAGATGACCATTTATTTTTGCAAAGTGCAGCACGTCGTTTTGGCCTCTATTACAGTCGTCCCGGAAACGGAGTGAGTCACCCTGTACATATGCAAAGATTAGCAAAACCAGGGAAAACACTGCTCGGCTCTGATAGTCATACTTGTGCGAATGGATGCATGGGAATGCTTGCAATTGGTGCAGGTGGGATTGACGTCGCAATGGCGATTGCTGGCGAACCTTTTTATGTAAAAATGCCAAAAGTATGGGGAATTAAACTGACAGGAAAACTTCCTGATTGGGTGAGTGCAAAAGACGTTATACTTGAACTGCTTCGTCGGCATGACGTCAAAGGCGGTGTCAATCGCGTCATCGAATATTACGGTCCTGGCTTAAAGGAATTAGATGCAATGGATCGCCATGTTATCGCAAACATGGGGGCAGAATTAGGGGCAACCGGTACTGTCTTTCCATCCGATGGGGAGATTAAGCGCTTTTTAAGAACACAAGGGCGTGAAGAAGATTGGAGCGAACTCGTTGCAGACACAGGAGCAACGTACGACATTGAAGAAGAGATTAATTTGTCAGATTTAGAACCTCTTATTGCAAAACCGTCAAG
>DKGO01000083.1 GCA_002453315.1 Caryophanales bacterium UBA6768
TACCGAAGGACATTTAAAGAGAGGCATACCGTTAGAAAGAATTGCAGATATTACCTCTTATCAAGTTGCTGAATCATTTAATTTAGACTCAAAAGGTCGAATTGAAATTGGGGCTGATGCTGATTTTGCGATTGTAGATCTTCATGAATCAAAACTTATTACACCGGGACAAATGGAATCAGCATCTGATTATACAGTCTATGAAGGAATCGAAGCAAGTGGATGGCCAGTTTACACAGTTAATCGCGGGGAGGTGATTGTGAAGGACGGTAAAACGATAAAAGAAAATGGCAGGGGTAAGTTTATTAGAAGGAAAGCTTGAATAAATAACCTCTTAGTATATGGAAGATAGGTGTAGTAACAAATGATAAGGTGGCGAGGAACCGGATGCTTGAATAAGTATGGACTTGCTAACTGTATTATTTATTAATAGCCAAATCAAAAACATTTCATTTGTAGCTGGAGAGATTGGAGAAAAAGGTTGATCTTCTTTTATTGGAGAGGGATGTATAATTTATAAAAGTTAAAGGATAGTAAAAGGTTAGTTGGAACGACAGATAAATTTTAACTGGGAACTAGATGAGTCAATTAAAAGAAGATAAACATAATGTGTCTTGGGGAGAGTGTTTTTATGGAAGAGGTCATCATCGTAGGCGCAGGTCCAGTAGGACTTGCTGCAGCGATAGGGCTGGTGAACAAAGGAGTTTCGGTTAAAGTTATAGAGGCAGAAACTCAATTTGCCGAACAACCAAAAGCATCGACGATTCATCCACCTACCTTAGAAGTGTTTGATGAGTGGGGAATCATTGATAAGGTAAGAAACTTAAGTTTAGAGGTTGATTCCCTTCAATATTGGGATCGTTCAACCAGTGAATTAATTGTGGAATTTAAATTAGATGTTCTTAAAGGTGAAACAAATTACCCTTTTAGGTTTCAAATTGAACAATATCGACTAATGAAAATATTTTATGAATATCTAACGAACACCGATAAGGCAAAGATATACTTTAACTCAAAGTTAGTTGATTTAAAAGTTCCAGAAGATTCAGTTGTGTTATATATTGAAACGCCAAAAGGGGTAGAGGAATTATCTTGTAAATTTTTGATTGGAGCCGATGGAGCATCGAGCATTGTTAGACAAAAGATGGATATTCCTTTCGAAAAGGGATCGAACTCTCAAAATCATTTACTTATTTGTACTACCAATGACTTTTCAAGTTATTACTCTGGAATATCTTCCGTCAGTTACTTCTATGACCCAAAAGAATGGATAGCCTCAATTCGAAATCCGGATTTTTGGAAATTCTCACTTCCTTTAGGACTTAATGTAAATAGGGAGGATTTGGATGATGAATTCATACAAAACAAAATAAGAGAATTTACTAAAACTAAAGAATCTTTTAATGTTTATCATTGGGCGCCTCATAGAGTCCACCAAAGAGTAGCAAAGTATTTTATTGATGGAAGAGTAGCTATTATTGGGGATGCTGCACATTTAAATACTACATTAGGTGGAATGGGAATGAATAGTGGTATACATGATGCGTATTTTTTAATTAAGGATTTAGTTAAAGTTATTAATGGTGAGGGTGACCTTGATATTTTAGAAGAATTCGACACAAAACGTCAGTTAATTACTAGAGAAATTATTCAAAAACATACTATCAAAAACGAAAAAGAAGCTAATCAAATAGGTGATTATGAAAAACAAAAAGAAAATCTTAGGAAAACGTTAGCAAGTAATGAATTAACAAAAAGTTACTTGATGAGAACATCTATGATTGAAAGTTTTAATTTAATGAATACTGACATACAAAGTATTAGAAATTATATGAAGGTTACCTAATAGAATAAAACATACCATACTTATTTATGAAACATTAGATTGAACAAATGAAAGAAGGATATTATTTTGGAGGTTATTATTTTAAGGTAAATCTAAATTGCAGAGGGAGGAATTAAAATGGTTGATGCTCTTGGATACAGGTTAAAAGTGGGGGTGTTGGCACCTTCAACCAATACAATTGTAGAACCAGATTATTATAGTATGAGTCCACGGGGAGTTACATTTCATATGGGAAGAGTTTATATTGGAGATCAAACAATTGATGTCAATACAGGAGATAATATTTCTAAGCAAATAAATAACTCAATAGAAGATGCGATTAAGAATGTATTGACATGCGAACCCGATGTTCTTCTTATGGGAATGTCACTTGAAACTTTTCGAGGGGGGAAAAAAAGGAATCAAGAACTTGAAAAAAGATTTACAGAAATGACTGGGCTTAAAGTGTACCTACCAGCTAATGCTTGCATTAACGCATTAGAACAACTTAATGTAAAACGTTTAGGCATTTTAACGCCATACCAACCAGCAGGAGATCAAGAGGTTCGTCGATTTTTTAATGAATGGGGCTATGATGTAGTGCAAATAAAAGGATTGAAATGTCCAACGGCGACCTCTATAGCACATGTATCCGAAAATGAACTTCAGAATGCAATTTTGGAAATAGATGAACCTGAAATTGATGTAATCCTCCAACTTGGAACAAATTTATCAATGGTTAAACTTGGACATGAAGCAGAACGTTGGTTAAACAAACCTATAATTACAATTAACTCAGCTTCAGTTTGGCATGTTCTTCGTTCAGAAGGTATTAAAGATAAAATATATGGATATGGAAGTCTATTAAGCAATTACTAAATATTTTAATAGTGGGGACCTTGTTTAGAAATTGTAATAAACATAGCCTGTTGGTGAACATCTCTATAAAAACGTAATATTTACTTTAAGGCTTTTAATATGATTTAAGTTTCCTTTCTCCCCAAGCATCTACATGTTTACGCATGCTTATGATATATGTACGAATATTCCAATAACAGGAACTTCGTCCATTGAGTCTTCTAGATAGTAATCAAATTTTTTGCTGATTGAGATTAGAAGTGTACAGCGATAGTAGCGAAGAGCGTAACATTTGCGTCATTCTTCGCGGTTATGTTTCACACGGAGAATACCTAGTAGCCTACATCAAATTTATCCAAAGGGGAGTGATAACTAGCAAACAATTTTAGAAAACAGACAGATAATGGATATTACGGAAGATATAGTTTAAGAATACAACTGAGAAATGCAACGATTTGGTTCTATACACAGTATTGGGTAAACCTTTTATATTGTTTCCCGAAAGGAAATAGTGTTCATTAATCTGAATGTTTATTTAGTTCTTGTTTTTGATCATAAAATCCTACCTATTCATATAATCGTTATGATCTATAGTAGGTAGATTAGATCAAATGGAAATGCGGAAAACTTAGATAAGATTTATAAGAATCGATGTCTTGGATCATGAAGAATCTCTTCCGAAAATACGCTATTAAAAAGGAGGTAATTTATTTGTTTTTAAGTGGTAGATTGACAAGATCTAAAACCGCGGTAATTGTTATCGATATGCAAAATGATTTTTGTCATGAAGAAGGAGCTCTTGTAAAAAAAGGTAAAGATGTAACTCTTTTCAGAAAGATAATTCCGTGTTTACAAAATTTCATTAACAGCGCCAAAGAGTATAAAGTTCCTATAATTTATGTGAAAACAATTCATCATGAATATACTAACTCGGAGGTATGGACGTCAAGGAGTAATAAAACAGGGGAAGCTACTTGCAAACCTTATACATGGGGAACTGAATTTTATGGAGTTGTTCCAGAAGAAAAGGATATTGTAATTGAGAAACATCGCTATAATGCTTTCTTTAATACTCCTTTGGATTCAGCTCTTAGTACATTAAATATTAAAAATCTAATTATTACGGGAGTAAGTACTAGTGTATGTGTTGACACAACTGCGAGAGAAGCATTTATGCGAGACTATCAAGTTATTGTACCCACTGATACTACGGCAGCCTTTACAAATGAAGAACATAGTTTCTCTTTAAAACTCATTAGTCAATATTTTGGTGTAACATGCTTATCAAAAGAAATATTAGATGAATGGGGAGAATAATAAAGAGTGAACACGTGAGTCCTTGTGCTAGGACTTCCCAGAAAAGGGCTTGGTATACCAACAAATAAGGAAAGTAACTTAAAATATGTGGGTAGTAAACTGAATAATTTTTCTACAAACTCTACAAAAAGACTGTTAAAAGGATGATAAACTGTTCTGTTTAAGAAGTTATTTTAAAAATTAGGAGAGGTGTAATGATGAAAAAAGTATTGTTTTTTATGGGATTTGTATTAATTGTAATTTTAGTTGCCTGTAGTGGGGGTCAAGAAAGTTCAGGAGTTAAAGATACGATTGATGAAGATAGTCAAGGAAATGAAAAAGTTGAATTTCGTTTAGGTGCACTTATGCCAGTAGGTGATTTGAGTCCCGGTCATGTAATAGTTGATTACTTTATAGATCAGGTTCAGAAAAACTCAGATGGAATAATACAAATAAAGGAAATTCCTGACGGTCAATTAGGTAATGGAATTCAAATGTTTGAAAGTGTTGCAGATGGTACACTAGATATGGCACATATAGCTGTTGCGTCTTTAGACTCTTTTACATCAGATCTTAGTGGTCTAACATTACCTTTTTTGATAACAGATACAGATGTTGAATATAAAATGTATAATAGTGAAGTTATACTGGAAGGGATTGAAAATCTAGAAGAATTTGGTGTAAAGGGATTCGCGCTTGCACCATCAGGTATGAAACATTATGGTGTTAAAGGTGAACCAATAAAAACTTTGGCTGATTTTGAAGGAAGAAAAATGCGTGGCCCTGAAAGTCCGATAATGAACGAAGCTTTGGCATATATGGGGATGGATGTAACACCTACACCTTTAGCTGAGGTTTATACTGCTCTTGATACAGGAGTAATTGATGGAATGGACCAACCTCTTGCAACTTGGTGGACTAATAACTTTTACGAGGTAGTTGACAGTATATCTTTGACACATTCTTATGCATGGCCAATGTTAATTATCATGAACCTTGAAACATTTAATAATTTATCGGATGATCAAAGAAGCCAAATACTAGATGCGGGAGAAAGTACACAGAAATTTATGGTTGAAGAAGGGCTGCCGGATATAGAGGAAGAGATTTTAAAAATGTTAAAAGAGGAGGTTAATGTTATAGAGGATGTTAATATAGAATCTTTCAAGGAGAAGATGAAACCTTTTTATAAACAAAAAGCGGAAGATGATCCGTATATAAAGAGAGTAATTGAAGCTGTAAATGATATTGAATCAAATAAGTAAATCAAAGCAAAATGCCCCAGGCTATGCCTGGGGGGCTAAGATAGTAGGGTTAAACATGTTGAAAAGCAGTTCTGCTTTACTATATTAATAATTAATCCCACTAGCTGAGTGCTATAGCACTTGAATATAATTCATTAAATACTCGATGGAATCTTAGGACGAAGACATCACGCTAATCATTTGTAGTTAAAAATAGTCCTAAACAAATTTGTAATTCGGTTCGTGTTTTCTTCTTTTTGGTTCCCATTGGGAAGTTTTTATTGAAGGTCAATTCTCGAGAATGTGTTTGATAAACTAGTTGTGGGCACAACATAGATACTAGTAGCCTTTAAGATATATCATTGTAAATAAAAGGTCATTGTAAGTTTTTTATACTATACCACTTATTAAACTGTCTATACTTATATTCATTTTTTTTCACTACACTCGTTCCAGAATATTGTTGTGTTTAATTAATACACTCATATGCTCTAATGGAGGGCATTCTTAGCAGGAGGAGTGCTCAAGTTTTATCATAGCAGTTATTTGAAAATGGAAAGAAAGAATTACTTTCATTACATTTTTGTGCCTTGAGCATAGCGAAAGGAATGATACTTATTATGGAACTAATTAACCGGTTTGCGAAATTAATTACCATTATTACATTTTCGGCAATGTTTATAATCATCGCTTTTCAAATACTAACGAGAAGTGTATTTAATTTTTCATTCTTTTGGACAGACGAGTTAAGTCGATTTTTATTTATTTGTGCATCTTTGATAGGAGCCACCGTTGCATATAGAAATAATGAATTTATTGCTATAGATAGATTAGAAAATCTACTAGTTGGTAATTCACTAAGGATACTTAAATTCATAATAGAACTTCTAACTTTTATATTTTTTCTTATTGTATCTTTTTATGCAATACAATACATTTTCAGCGATAGGGTATTTAGTCAAGTTTCACCAAGTTTGCAAGTTCCAATGTTCATACCATATTCATTAATATTAGTGAACTCATTACTATTGAATGTTTACTCTGCAATTAAAATGATAAAATTGTTAAGACCAAAATGAAGGCGCAACCATACCCGAAATACAAAGAAGGGTACTGGAGTTGTTTTTTTTGGTGTATGTTGCGTATGAAGTAGGATTCCTTTACAATTCTGAAAATGGTGGTGATTTTATGGAGTTATTAATAATGATAATTATATTTTTAATAACGGTTATTATTGGTGTGCCAATTGTTGTATCGTTAGGGCTTGCTTCAGTTTCTTATGTATTATTAACTGGTGAATTCTCACTAATGTCAAATTTACCGCAAAGAATGTTTGCAGGATTAAACAGTTCTGTTTTACTAGCTATTCCATTCTATATATTTCTTGGAGAAATAATGAATAGTAGTGGAATCACATCTCGATTGATTAGATTTTCCCAATCTATCCTTGGTCATTTTAAAGGAGGATTAGCTTATGTTACTATTGCTGCTAGCGGCTTTTTGGCAGCAATTATTGGATCTTCAAATGCCGTGGCGGCTATTACAAGCAGATCAATAGTTCCTGAAATGATTAAAGAAGGTTACGATGATGAATACGCAGCAAGTGTATCAACTGCATCTTCAACAGTGGGACCGATTATTCCCCCAAGTCTGGGCTTTATACTTTTTGGATCAGTTACAGGAGTCTCTGTTTCTGCTTTATTCCTAGGAGGAATTTTACCGGGAATTATTTTATTACTCTCATTTTTTATTGTCGCTTATATAGGGGCTAGAGTAAAACAAAATCCGTCTAAAGAAAGGGCTGGGGCAAAAATCATGTTAAAGAGCTTATTAAAGGCTTTATTACCCTTAATGCTCCCTGCTCTTATATTAGGAGGTATTTTTAGTGGTGTTTTTACAGCTACTGAAGCTGGTGCGGCGGCATGTTTTATAGCATTAATAATAGGAATGTATATATATAGGGAAATTGGATGGAAGCATCTTCCTGATATAATATTTAAGGCTGCAAACCTCACATCCATAATTTTAATCATTGCTGCAACTGCAAATTATTTTTCCTGGCTATTGTCTATGCAAGGCATTGGTGAACTTTTGACTGATACGTTCTTATCTATTTCAAACAACCCGATAATTATTTTACTAATGATTAATGTTCTATTACTAATTATTGGTTGTTTCATGGATCCTCTGCCATCGATCTTAATTTTTGGTCCTCTACTTTTACCAGTGGCTGTAGAAATTGGACTTGATCCCGTACATTTTGGAGTTCTATTTTGTTTAAATTTGGCAGTTGGTGTAATCACCCCCCCTGTTGGTATGACTTTGTTTGTCGTTACAGCGATTACAAAAGTACCAGTTAATAGATTGATAAAAGGCATCCTGCCATATATCGCTGTGATGATAGCTGTTGTTTTACTTATAGCATACTTCCCAACATTAACTATGCTTATACCCAACCTATTTTCAAAATAATTCCATTCAGGATTAGATTTGTCTATATTTTGTATTTGAACAGAATTATCAAATTATAGTTCTAAATACGAAGGATTACGCCATTTATGACGGTTCCATCGTAGATAGTAGAATGGCAATAGGGTTGGAAATAAAAACGGAGATGATCACATACCTGAAAACCTTGGGCGCGATAATACAGGGACTGACCAAGTAGCTTAAGACTGTCAATAGCAGTTTCCATTCCTAACTAAATTATCACCAAGTAGTTCGTGTTTTTCCAAAAACAATAGAAGATTAGATTGGAATAAATCAAATAGTTAATAATGAGATTGTGGTTTGGTAGATTAAATGATTTGTTGTAGATTTAACTAATAAAATTTGAGGGTTAGTTTGCAAACTTGTTAAAGTGAACGTTATCAGAAATGCAAGTTGCAAACAATGAAAATAGTGGTAGTAATTTAAGAGACAATTAATGGATTACGACCTTTAGACTCTGTTGAATATGAATTTGTAGCGCTTCATCATTTAATGAAAGCTAGTGGCGCCGGTAATAATCATGCAAATGAGAGCAGGGTTCGGGAAGAGGGTTTATATTTGTATATTAGAGGTAACGGTTATTGTAAAAATGGAACAGTAGTAAATAGTTTTGATACGACGATCATTATTGAAAGACTATAAAGGAAATTAAAAAACGCACAAAGTCATGAATAGCCTTTCTAGTGAAAAACGCAGCGGAAAGGATTATATCTTAACAAATGAAGGTATGTAGTTATGGAATGTTATTATCGAAAGAGTTTCTATATTATATTAAATGGGGTGAAATTAAGAGATGGAAATTAATCAAAAAGAACTTGACGCCGTTGTCGTAGGTGCCGGATTTTGTGGAATGTACATGCTTCATATTTTGAGTAAGAATGGCTATGTTACACGTGCATATGAGGCAGGGAGTAGTGTTGGAGGCACCTGGTATTGGAATCGTTACCCAGGTGCAGGATGTGATGTTTCTACATTGTATTATTGTTATACATTTTCAGAAGAAATTTATAAAGAATGGACTTGGTCCTCAAAATATGCGGGTCAGGAAGAGATTCTTAAGTATTTAAATTTTGTTGCGGATAAATTGAATCTTTGGCCTAACATTCAATTCAATACGAGAATTGTTTCCGCACATTTTGATGAAGAAATTAATAGATGGCGAATCCAAACCAATGATGGTGAGGTTGTTCTTGCGAAATACTTTTTAACTGCACTTGGTCCAATGGGCTCTAAAACTCATTTACCAAATATAAAAGGTTTGAAGGATTTTAAAGGGGAACTGTATCATACTGGCAATTGGCCATATGAAGATGTGGATTTCAATGGAAAACGAGTTGGCGTGATTGGTACTGGATCTAGTGGTGCTCAAGCTATTCCGATAATTGCAGAAGAAGCAGAGGAGTTAACTGTTTTTCAACGAACGCCACAGTGGGTTTTTCCTAAAAATAATACTTCACCCGAGCATGAATATGTTCAAGAGTTGAAAAAAGATGTTATGGATTTACGACATCAACTGGAAAGGTCATGGTCAGGTTCCCTAGTTGACAATACGAAGAAAAAGCCGTATCCGGCATTTAATGACACAGTAGAAGAACGTCAAAAACAATATGAAAAATTATGGCGTTCCAGTGGGCTTAACGATCCAGCAATCACCCAAGCATATGATGATGTTTTAACAAACGATTCTGTTAATGAAGAAGTAGCATGCTTTATACGATCAAAAATTAGAGAAATAGTTAAAGATTCTGAAATTGCTAAAAAATTACTTCCTTACGAACCCGTGGGCGCTAGAAGGCGTGTCTTTGGCGAAGGATATTATGAGACTTTCAACCGAAACAATGTTTCTTTGGTTGATTTAAGGGACTCACCTATTGTTGAAATAACTCCAAGGGGATTGAGGACAAAGAATGCTGAACATGAACTCGATATCATTGTTTTTGCAACGGGTTTTGATGCCGCGACAGGGGGATTATTGAAAATGGACATTAGAGGTAGAAGTGGTTTGACGTTAAAGGATAAATGGAGTGGGTTAAAAAACTTTAAAACAAACTTAGGAGTTGCGAATTCAAAATTTCCAAATATGTTTACACTTTTCGGTCCCCATAGTTCAGTAACATTCAACTGTGTTAGAGGAATTGAATTACATGTTGAATGGGTTTTCAAATTTATTGAATATCTTGAAAATAATGGTTTCGAAACCTTTGAGACAACTGTCGAAGCTGAAGATAAATGGACTAATTTTATTAAGGATACAAATGACCAGTCAATCCGAACAAAAGTAGATAGCTGGTATTTTGGAACAAATGTCGAAGGCAAACCTAGGAACTATTTATTGTATTTAGGAGATTATCCAAGCTATAAAAATAAGTTTGATGAAGTTGTTAGGAAACGGTATGAAGGGTTTATAATGACACCACTATCGACCTAGTAATCTAATTGACAAACACTACTCAAGAAATAATGCTTCAAGGTCATCAATAGGTAGATGTAAACAGAGGTGTCCAGTGTGAGAAATAAAGGGTCAATTTGGAGAATGATCGAAATAAACTTTAACACGAAACGAATTCATCCAATGTATCTGGTAAGAAAATTATAAAATCATAGAAATTATACGGAAGGGAGATTAAGAAATGTTCTATAGTCGATATATTATGGTTAATAACATTAAAACCCATTACTTGGAAGCAGGTAGTGGTTATCCTGTTATAATGTTACACAGTGGTGAATATGGTGCAAACGCTAGAAATAGTTGGGAGTATAATATCGATGCGCTTGCTCAATATTTTCGTGTATATGCAATTGATATGTTAGGTTATGGGTTTACTGATAAATTATTCAGTTTTGACAATATGAACTTAATGAGAATCAATCATATTAAGAACTTT
>DKGO01000066.1 GCA_002453315.1 Caryophanales bacterium UBA6768
TTTAGAACGCGCAGGACTTTTGAAAATGCCAGCATTTTTTGACTATTATCAAACGTTAACAACTCATGGAGTATTACTTATTCTAGTTTTCACGGGAACTTTTCTAATTGGTTATGTATATGCTGGGCTATCTCATACTCTAGGAGGATTAATTCCTAAAGTTAAAAAGATGGGATGGATAGCTTTCGGATTAATGTTAGCAGGTACAGCATTAGCTGCCTCACAAATTATCATTGGTGAAGCTTCCGTACTATATACTTTTTATCCACCAATGGCAGCATCACCTTGGTTTTACATCGGATTAGTCCTTGTCGTACTAGGAATTTGGACAGCAGCTTTTGGAGCATTTATTAATGTTGCTAATTGGCGTAAAAATAATCGCGGTAAACATTTACCTTTACTCGCATTCTTTGGAACAGGTATTTTCGTTCTATTATTTACAGCAACATTAGGAGTAACTTATGAAGTATTAACAATTATCCCTTGGGCATTTGGATGGACAGATGGCATTAACGTACTACTAAGTAGAACCTTATTTTGGAGTTTTGGTCATACACTTGTTAACGTATGGTATTTTACAGCAGTATCAGCATGGTATGTCGCATTTCCAAAAATTATCGGTGGACGTACATTCAGTGATACACTAGCAAGAGTCGTAGTAGTGTTAATCGTGATTTTAAACGTACCAGGTGGATTTCACCACCAAATTATCGACCCTGGTTTTTCAGAGGGCTTGAAATATATGCACGTATTTATGAGTTTATCAATCGCATTCCCATCAGTCTTAACAGCATTTGCCATGTTTGCGATTATGGAACGTGCAGGTAGAAAAAAAGGTGGTACAGGCTTATTGGGTTGGTTTAAGAAGTTACCTTGGAAAGATGCCCGTTTCTTAGCATTATTCCTAGCAATGGTAACATTTATCCCAGCAGGAGCTGGTGGAATTGCTCAAACTAATTTCCAATTAAACCAAGTAGTTCATAACACACTCTTTATTACAGGACATTTCCATTTAACTGTCGGAGTAACAGTAGCATTGTCATTCTTTGGAATAGCTTTCTGGCTAGTGCCACACTTGTCAAAACGCATCATTACACCAGCCATTAACAAATTAATGATCTGGCAAATCATTACATGGATGGTCGGTATGTTCTTCATGTCAGGAGCCATGCACACGGTTGGATTGTTTGGAGCACCAAGAAGAACAGCCTTTAGTGACTATTTCGGTAGTGAAGTTGCAGCAAGCTGGAATCCATATCTAATGTTACTAGCTGTAGGTGGTACACTATTAATAATCGCTGTTGTGATGATTGTGTTCATCATTTTCCACTTAATGTTCAGAGCGCCAAAAGGGGAAACAGAATTCCCAGTTGCAGAAGAGGAAGACGATGCAGCACCTACACCTAAGTGGACAGAACGTTGGAGTCTGTGGGTTGTTCTAATGATTGCAGTAATTTCAATGGGATATGTCATTCCATTAGTAGATATCATCATGAATGCACCACCAGGGTCTCCACCATTTAAAACTTGGTAAAAAATTAACATGGGAGATAGACTGTTTGACAATTGAACATCGAACGGGACTATCTCCCTTATTGATTACGATTTGATAATTTTATTAAGCGCTTAGTCTGCAGAAAAAAATTAATGTAAATGTAATAAGTTTTTTCTGAATTGCCCCTAAATTGATTTACTTCCCCCACAATATCTTCTAAAAATGACAGGGAAAGGATGTGGTTAACTTGTTTAAAAACCGTCAATTCATCGCTATTGCCATTATTAGTATTTTTGGATTTTTATTATTTTACATTGGTACCGATGGTTTTCAAGCATTTACAGCTGAAACGGCAAGGACGAATAAACTAGTCGCAAATCAACCACAAATGCCAGAAGTAACTTTAGAGGATAGTAAAGGAAGGGAATATGATTTTTCTGAATTTGAAGGACAGTATTTGATGATGACTTATATATACACGAGATGTTCCACTGTATGTCCTCAATTAGAAAAAAACCTAGCAGAAGTATATGAGGCTATTCCTAGTAAATATTTAGGAGAAGATATTACTTTTTTAAGTGTTAGTTTTGATCCTGAACGGGATACGCCTGAAATTTTGGATCGTTATCGTACTTATTTTGGTAGTGATGGGGAAACATGGCGAATGGCCCGAATACCAGACCAACAACAATTAGATTATTTACTTGAAGAAATTGGTGTTATCGTTATACCTGATGGCGAAGGGGATTTTGCTCATAATGTCGCATTTTATTTAGTAAATCCAGAGGGTTATTTAGTCGATGTAATGGATTTTACAGATATTGAAGGAGCGAAGGAACAAGTGTTAAGTATCCTTCAAGAAATGGAGGGATAGGCAATGAAACAAGCCATTTACGGTTTAATTTTGCTCATATTTTTATCTCTACCACCGGTGATTGATTTGGCAGAGTCAATCATGAGCATTCACATGCATATGCAAATGCCACTTCTTGCAGTTGCTGGAATGTTGATGACGCCTTACTTGCAACAAAAGTTTCCTTCCTTTTTTGCTAAATGGAATGCAAACGGAGTCCCAGGGATGTTGTTGTTTCTTATCGTTGTGTTTTATTGGCTGATTCCACGGGCAATGGACGATGCATTAACCTCTATACCAGTCGAAATATTTAAGTTTTTTAGTTGGACATTTTTAATTGGAGTCCCATTACGGGATAGTTGGCCAAAATTATCGAAACTCGTGAAAAATATTATATATATCATTTTATCAATCGTCTATATTGGGATGGCAGGGTTGTACATTTTTTCCCCTGATCAATTATGTAACAATTATTTGATTGTTGAGCAAAGAACGTTAGGTTGGGGTTTTCTTTTAATTGCCTTTTGTATTTTGCTTTATTTCATCCAAACTTTATTTATAAATGATGAAGCATACGAATAGCGGAGATGATATTTTTTCATAGTGTGATAAAAAGCATGGGAACATGCTTTTTTATTTCATCCTGAATGATTGATACTTGTTTGTAATTGGTTATTATTCAAGTAAAATGAACATAATAACGTTGATAAAGGGCGGGATTAGTTTGGTAAAAACAGCAATAGTAACTGGGGCAAGTAGTGGGATTGGTAAAGCAATAGCGAAAAAATTAAGTTTGGAAGGATTTAATGTTGTTCTAGTAGCCCGTAGAGAAGAAATTTTGAAGAAGTTAGCAGCCGGGATTAATGAACAAAAAAAGGGTATAGCCTTGGCGGTCATGGCAGATATTTCCCAGAGGAAAGAGGTTGAATTTTTAATTGGGAAAGCATCTGATTATTTTGGGTCTATCGATATCGTCGTTAATAATGCCGGTTTAATGTTAAATGGCCGAGTAACCGAAGGCGAGGTGATGGACTGGGAAAAAATGATTGATGTTAATGTTAAAGGATTACTGTATTGTACCCATGGCGTGTTGCCTGAAATGATAGATAAGGGATCTGGGCACATTGTTAATATTGCTTCTGTCTCAGGTTTTGAAGTGACAAAACGGAGTACAGTATACAGCGCAACAAAATTTGCGGTTCGGGCAATTTCAACAGGACTAGAAAAAGAATTAGCTCGTACTGGTGTCAGGGTGACGAATATTTCACCGGGAATGGTAGATACAGAATTATCTTCTAGAGTAAGTACCGGACGTAAAATTTTACAACCTGAAGATATTGCTAATGCAGTATATTTTGCTTTAACACAACCAGATTATGTCAATGTCAATGAGGTAACAGTTCGTCCGGTTTGATCAATTGATTAATTAATTTTAAAAAAAGAAGATTTCAAGATAGTAAAATTGGTCCTTCCCCCTGCAAAATTAAATGATTATGATTTCAAGTAATTTCAGTCGAGCAAGTATCATTATTTTATAATAATCGAAAATTGTAAGATTTTTTGCGACATTTAAAGTATCAGTTGATTTTAGTCGAATAAATAGCGAATGATCCATCCATTTATTTGACCAACATACTGTCACCCTGAAAAGTAAACATCCAAAAAGTAATATGTCTTTATTAGAAATTAATTTACTATATTTAATAGTCAATCAGTAGCAAAACATGCCATTATTTGTTATGATTTTAATGAATATGAATAGTAAAACCCGATGATGTGAATTTGTTCACAAGTAATTGGAAAATGATTTTAATAAATAGTTCAAACTGAAATAAATCATTAATTTACTATGTAGCTGTCATCAAATTAATTAAATGGGAAGGTGGAGTTTTAACATGAGTAATAAACCAAAAATCGTTGTACTTGGGGCTGGATATGCTGGTTTAAAAACGACTCGTGAATTAATGAAACGTTTATCCTCTGATGAAGCGGAAATCGTTTTAGTAAATAAGCATAATTATCATTATGAAACAACGTGGCTACATGAGGTGGCGGCGGGAACGATTAATCCAAATCAGGCAAGATTTATGATCAGTGATGTGATTAATCCCAATCGAGTTCGTCTCATTTATGATACGGTAGTAGAAGTAATGCAAAAAGATCAAAAGGTTATTTTAGAAAACGGTGAAATTACATACGATTATTTAGTGATTGCTCTCGGATTTGAGTCAAATACATTTGGTATAAAAGGGATGGGAGAGCATGCCCATGCTATTTTAGATATCGATTCAAGTCGACACATTCGTGAACACATCGAATTAAAGTTTGCTGAATATACTACAAATGAAGATGCAAAAGACTCTGATTTAACGATTTTGGTTGGTGGAGCAGGATTTACTGGTATTGAACTAGTTGGTGAATTAGTAGAACAGGTGCCAAAACTTTGTAAAAAATATGATATTGAACGTTCGAAAGTCCGTATTATAAATGTAGAGGCAATGCCTTCTATTTTGCCAATGTTTGATAAGGAACTTGTGAGATATGCAATGGCATCGTTAGCTAACCGTGGAGTCGAGTTCCGTTTAGGTACTGCTATTAATGAATGTACTGAAGATAGTTTTATTGTTAGTGAAGATAATGAGGAAATTAAGGCTGGTACGATTATTTGGACTGGTGGTGTAACAGGAAGTTCAGTGTTAACTAAATCAGGATTTGAATTAACGCGTGGAAAAGTAACGGTTGAGCCTGATTTAAGGGCACCAGGTCACGACAATATTTTTATTTTAGGTGATTGTGCCTGGGTAATGGATGAGGAAGCAGGAAGACCATTCCCACCAACAGCACAAGCAGCCATGCAACATGCCGAAACATGTGCAAACAATATGATTGCCTTACTTCGTAATGAGCCTTTACAATCATTTACATTTGATGATAAAGGAACTGTAGCATCGCTTGGGGTGACAGATGGAATTGGTAATGTCTTTTCCGGGAAACAGCTTCGTGGAAAACCAGCTGCTACGATGAAAAAAGTAGTTGATAATCGTTCACTATTTTTATTAGGCGGCACAAAAATCTTGCTTAAAAAAGGGAAAATACGTCCATTCTAAAATGAATTGATTAAAGGAGGAAATTAGTATCATGAGGAGTTTAAGCTACACTTTGTTATTCATACTTGCAACATTGTCAGGTTATGTGATAGCTACTCGGATGATGGAAGAAACTAGAGATTTTCGTTAACGAATATACAAATATAAAGTGAAATGTGGAATAGATATGCGATTAATTTCGTATGTCTATTTTTTCTTATGATAAAATAAACTTTGAAATAGTTTCAAATTTTACCAATAAAATTAACTTGTCAAACGTTATCGTATGTGAGGGGGCACGGGTAATGGACAATGAACAACTAAAATTACAACTAAAAAACTTTCAACAAGGTGATATGAATGCTTTCAAAGAAATATATGAAGAATTAAAAGTACCAGTTTATACGATTATTTATCGAATTTTATATGATCATATGATGGCAGAAGATGTCATGCAGGAGGTGTTTTTACGGTTGTATAAAAAATTACCCACCCTCCAAATGAAGAATCCTCGTGCATTCATTTTTCAGATGGCGCGCAATCTGGCAATTGATTATAAGAGGCAAATAAAAGAAAGTAATCCATTGACCAATGAAATAACGGTTAACAAAAATTCTATTGATTTTGTTATTAGTACAAAATTAGATGTGGAACTAGCCATAAAAAAATTAACATTAATAGAACGTGAAATTATCACGCTACGTTTAAATAACGGTTTAAAATTTCGTGAAATCTCTAAAGTGGTGAATAAACCAATTGGAACAGTTTTATGGAAATATCAACAATCGATAAAAAAATTGCGTATTTTATTATCTGGAGGTGGAGATTGATGGGGAAGTGTTTCATGATCATGATGATGTTTTTCTCGTTCTTGCTTTTTCCTATATTTGTATCTGCAAATAACTCCCAACCAACCGAATATATTGAAGATATTGAAGTGATAAATACTGAAGAAATTGAAAAGATTAAATTAATCAATGGGGAAATGCTTACTATAGAAGAGGAAGGTAACTTTCAATCCGATGATTTTCTTGTGATTGAAGAAATGGTAGCAGGTTGGGAAGAAAATGGTTATCCAGACTTTGTCGGTCATATTTATTATGATCAAGAAACGGATAACTTTAAGTTAGGTTTAGTTGAAATGGATGGTCCCGAGGCTGGAGAATTAATTTCCTCATTAGAAGGGATAGACGATATTGAAATTGAATCAGCCACATTTGCTTACAATGAGTTATTAAAAATTCAAGCATCTATTTCAAAAGAATTAGAAAAACATGATAATGAAGAAGGAATTAACGGTGTTGCAGTCGGTTGGACGACAATTGATGGGGAGGTTTCTGGATTCGGTGAAAGTGGAAAGGAATTTCGGGTCATCGTTACTGTTAATGATAGTGTTTATGATGAATACAAGGAAAAATTTGCATCCATTTATGGAGAGAAGGTTTATGTAGAAAGTGGTGATTTTGTGACATTTGCTGACGATATAGCAAGGGAAGATATACAGCTAATTTCCAAACAAAATAATCAATTATGGATTTATTTATCTTTATTTGTTTTAGCCTGTGCCGTTATTATTTTTGTTTTCACCCATCAAAAATTTACGACAGCTAAACAGTTGATAAGTGGTCATGTTGTCAGTAGTTCACAACCGTTAAGTAAAAAAGAAGTGATATATTCTGTTAAAGAAAATAAAGTAAAACCGAGTGATGATATTTACGAAAAAATCGTATCAAAAATAAAGGACACAAAATAAAATCAACTTTAAATGGCATTGCAATATAGCAATGCCTTTTTTGATGTGCTGACGAATGGAGGTCAAATATAGAATGCACAACATAGACGTTGGACATAGGTGAAACCGCTGTATACCGATTGGTACGAACTGGTTGTATGCCACTCTCTCCTTATTTATAGTTTCGATGCCGATATACATTACGATAGGTGAAGGTGTAAATCGTTGCATAAATAGATAAAAACAAAAGTGGAAGTGTTATGAGATAAGGAACTAGCCTCATTAAAGCAAGAATATTAATAAAAATTAATACAATTGTACATAAAGCAAAAATTACTGGGAGAAGAAAACTTTTATTCATATGATCCCTCCGGGAAATAATAGTGAAGATTAAACCTATTATTATGTTATGTAAGGAGAAAAAAAGTACAACTAATGATTGTATAAAAAAATTAGATTGATATTATTTGTGAACGGGCTATTCCACATTTCACCTACAACCCTATGTAATAGATTGGAAAAATCGCCTGATTTTTGTTATTGGTTGTGTTGGCGTGATGTGATAATTTTTGATCAACCTTTCAAATTCAGTTTTTCCTTTTTCAAATGTTGCTGCTTCAAGTTCCAATTCATAGTCAATGATCCCGTTATAAAAACTCTTATCTAGAAAATAAATAAAATTCCCCTTAGTAAATTGTCTTCGCTCCGTTTTAAGGGCCCCATAGTAAATTAATGCACTACCTTCAACATCTACTAATTGTAAAATTGCTTCCAAATCATCAACCTCGCAGTAGTTTCCTTGTAACAAATTTTGAGCATCGTCAAAGGATATTTGTTCATTCGATTCTACTACATGATTTTCCCTTTTTTGTTTTAATGTAAAGGTATACTGATTGTCAATTTCTCTGATTCGCACTGAACATCGTCGGTTTTTTAATCTAAAATTTTTCGTATCGAAATAATGATTTGTTTGTATGATAGGTTGCTTTGGAAAAGGTAAAGATTTTTCTAGCAAATCAAATTCCGATTTAGATAACAAAGATTTAAATTCAATTTCAATTTCTTCAGCCATTAAAAATACCCCATCTCACTTTAATTATCTATTATTATGATGAAAAATAAACATAGATGCAAAGATTGTCTTATTTGTAGTATGATGAAAAGTAGTAATCATTTTATTGAAAAGTTAATTTAACAGCCAGTTGGAAAAGAGGAGATAACATGAAATTTGCCATAGTTTCTCGTGGTGATGAGCGTTCAAACAAAATAAAGGAAAAGATGGTCGCCCATTTAGTAGATTTTTCATTAATTTATGATGATGAAAATCCTGATTTAGTCATCTCTGTTGGCGGAGATGGGACATTTTTAGAGGCGTTTCATTCGTATAATCATGTATTACAAAAAACTGCTTTTATTGGGGTTCATACTGGTCATTTGGGATTTTATGCGGATTGGACAGCAAACGAAATAGAAAAATTAGTCATAGAAATTGCAAAAACACCATTTCAAATTGTCGAATATCCACTATTAACGATTACAATTGAATTTAATAATGAACAACCACCTGTGGAAGGACTTGCATTGAATGAATCGATGATTAAAACAATGGAAGGATCAGTTGTGTTTGATGTGCAAATTCGTGGCGAGCATTTTGAAACGTTCCGTGGTGATGGTTTATGTATTTCAACCCCTTCTGGGAGTACTGCTTATAATAAAGCCCTTGGTGGCGGTATCATCCATCCATCGTTAGAAGCAATTCAAGTAACAGAAATGGCCTCGATTAATAATCGTGTATTTAGAACAATTGGTTCTCCTCTTATTTTGCCTAAGCACCATCATTGTATATTACGACCACTTCGGGAAAAAAGTTTTATCATCGCTATCGATCATATGACAAAGACATATACAAATGTGAAGTCAATCGAATGTCGTGTGGCAAAAGAGCGTGTTCGTTTTGCCCGTTATCGTCCATTTCCTTTTTGGAATCGGGTACGTGATTCGTTCGTTTCTGAGGTCCCTAAGGATGATTAGACAATGATTCGTAAAGTCATTAACCCTTCCTTCGAAGGCATGTTATTGAAAGAATATTTATTTGAACAATTATCACTTTCACACAATCTTATAAAAAAGGCAAAATCAGAAACGGGACAAATTTTAATCAATGGTGAAAAGAAAACGGTCCGATATCGATTAAAGGCTGGAGATAATTTACAAGTTATTTTTCCTTCTGAACAGATTGGTAACCACTTGGTAAAAAGTGATATTCCGTTAAAATTTCTATATGAAGATAATGATATAATAGTAATAAATAAGCAAGCAGGAGTTGCGACAATCCCTTCCCGTCATCATCCGGAAAATACGATTGCCAATGGATTGTTGCATTATTATGATCAAATTGGGCTAAAGTCTACCATTCATGTCGTGACAAGATTGGATAAAGAAACTTCAGGGGCATTGCTCGTGGCAAAACATCAATATAGTCACTCGATTTTATCCCGTATTCAAAAAAAGTTTCTCATAAAACGGAAATATATAGCGATTGTTGATGGGAATATACCTAGAGAATTTGGTACAATCAATGCACCTATTGCTCGGAAGAAAGACTCTATTATTGAAAGGGAAGTATCGGAAGTGGGTAAAAAAGCTGTTACCCATTTCACGGTTATTGAGCGTTTTAACCATATGAGTGTGGTTAAGATTGAATTGGAAACGGGCCGAACCCACCAAATTCGTGTCCATTTTTCTTACATCGGTCATCCGCTTGTTGGTGATGGATTGTATCATGCAAAATCTCAATGTAAATTTCCGCGTACTGCTTTACACTGTTCAGAAATCAGTTTTCCTCATCCAATGACAAAAAAGATTCTGACTTTTAGTGCCCCTTTACATGAGGATATGAAAAACTATATTTCAAAGAATAAGGGTTAGGTTTGTCGTTGGCTAACTATGAGTTGCTACCTCCCGGCTTCGATTTATTCAATAGAAATTGTCGGAAATCAGTTACGAACAA
>DKGO01000209.1 GCA_002453315.1 Caryophanales bacterium UBA6768
ATTCCCGTGTTGCATTGACTGCTTTTTGCCAGCCTTTATATAACTTTTCTTGGGTCGCCTTTTCCATTTCGGGAGTAAATGTCGTATCTTTTTTCCAATAGTTTTGAATGGCTTCTTTACTTTCCCAAAATCCGACCGCAAGTCCTGCTAAATAAGCAGCCCCTAATGCGGTTGTTTCCTGAATCGCAGAACGATCCACTTGCACACCCAACATATCACTTTGAAACTGCATGAGAAAGTTATTTTCTACTGCCCCACCATCAACTCGTAATGATTTCAAGTCAATTCCAGAATCGGCAATCATCACATCAAGCACATCTTTCGTTTGATATGCCAAAGACTCTAATGTCGCCCGAATAAAATGTGCTTTCGTTGTCCCACGAGTCAGGCCGAACACAGCCCCTCTTGCATCACTATCCCAATAAGGAGTGCCTAAACCGACAAAGGCAGGCACAAAATATACGCCATCTGTCGATGCTACCTCAGTTGCATAATCTTCACTTTCCGGGGCTGCCTCTAGCAATTTTAACCCATCCCTTAACCATTGAATCGCTGATCCAGCAACAAAAATACTTCCCTCTAGAGCATATTCTACTTTGCCATTGATGCCCCACGCAATCGTCGTTAACAAACCATGTTCAGAAGGAATGCCTTTTTCCCCTGTATTCATTAACATAAAACAGCCGGTACCATATGTATTTTTTGCCATGCCTTCATCAAAACAAGCTTGGCCAAACAATGCTGCCTGTTGATCTCCGGCAATACCTGCAATCGGAATTTCATAGCCGAAAAATTGATAATCAACGGTATTGGCATATATTTCCGATGAATCCCTCACCTCAGGCATCATACTTCTCGGTACGGTTAATATTTCTAACAGTTCTTCATCCCACTTGAGATCATAAATATTGTACATCAATGTCCTTGAGGCATTTGAATAATCTGTCACATGTGTTGTTTCTCCTGATAATTTATACACTAACCATGTGTCCATCGTTCCAAACATTAATTGACCGTTATTGGCCATGTCTCTCGCCCCATCGACATGATCTAAAATCCATTTTACTTTTGTTCCAGAAAAATATGGATCGAGTAATAGTCCCGTTTTTTCCCTGAAAAGTGGTTCATATCCCTGTTCTCTTAACTCATGACAAATGGCATCTGTTTGTCGTGATTGCCAAACAATTGCCTTATAAATCGGTCTTCCAGTTTGCTTATCCCAGACAACGGTCGTTTCGCGTTGATTCGTAATCCCAATCCCAGCAACTTGATTCGGAGTAATCCCCGCTTTTCGTATCACTTCAGCAATACACGTTGTCACTGAGGTCCAAATTTCATCTGCATCATGTTCCACCCATCCAGGATGAGGGAAAAATTGTTCAAATTCTTGTTGGGCAGTTTCGACGACATTCCCTGCATGATCAAACAAAATAGCCCGTGAACTTGTCGTACCCTGATCAATAGATAAAATAAATTTTCCCGTACTCACTTGCTCCACAACCTTCCGCTAAAATTTCTATAAAAAATAAGTTTTTTACTCAATTTCTTTTTCAACGATTTTACTTACCTTTATTGTATCATTAATAAAATTGCATCATTAAATAGAAACCCTTAAGGAAATATAATTTAAAGTTTATTTCATATTTAATAGAAGAAGGTTTTTAGGGTAAGAAAAATTTATTCCATCCGAATTTACCGGCAGGTTGATTTTTTTCTTCATAAAACCTAATTTTCGATATCAATCGGGTGTACTAGAACTTAAGAGAAAGAGGGGTCAACTTTACATGGAGCCTACCAAAATGGGGCACGTTACGATCGATTGCTATTTTTGATGATACGTGTGGTAATCTCATTCAAATAATATAACAATAGATCCTATTTCAACATAATACTTTTTAATTAATAATACTACGGTTAAAATATCAGCATTTATTTTTTGAAAAATTACTGAATTAAAATGAAATGGGGTTATTGAATGCCCTTCTCATCAGTTTTTTCATATAGAAGGGAACTCAAAAGCTGTTTGAATGCCCTTCTCATCAGATTTTTCATATAGAAGGGCACTCGGGAGAGGTTTGAATGCCCTTCTCATCAGATTTTCCATGTAGAAGGGCACTCGGGAGATGTTTGAATGCCCTTCTTATCAGTTTTTCAATGTAGAAGGGCACTCGGGAGCGCTTTGAATGCCCTTCTCATCAGTTTTTCTATATAGAAGGGCACTCGGGAGATGTTTTTAATTTGGGCCTTTTTCATAAAGCCTCTTTTGGTTAACACTGTTATAAGTTTTTTAAGAAGAATTTTTGGTTATGGGGTTACAGAAAACATAGAAGGTAGTTTTATTTCAAAAAATCGAAGATACATGACTTCCGTAAAAATTGGAATTGGTTTTTAGAAGAGTGATGAAAATGGCATAGTAGTAAACACCATCATCACCGTTATTCAAGTTCAAAAGAATACTTTATCGTATAGGTTTTCACATCTACCAACGATACATGTCCTAACTTTATTTTTGTAGCTTGAATTTATATTTGTTTTAAAGCACCGTTTGCCTCTGGGATGTCATCTAAGTCAAGGGCATTCATTTTACAGAAGTATTCCAAGAAATTTTCAGCTACTTTGATTTCCTCTTGGTCCGTTTTTAATGCTATGATATCTTTTAAAATTTGGGCAGCCCAAACATTATCAAAATAACGATATTTTCCAGAATTCCATGTCATCCGATGCGGATAATTCCTGTTGATATAATAGGACCAGAAAAGCATTTTTTCAGCTTCTTGTTCAGTTAGCTTAATTCTGAATTTCGTATGAGCAGGGACCATTCCATCACTACTAAGGATGTTGGTAAATGTCTCATGTACCATATAAAGACCGAGAATCCGTCTGTCTGTTTCTGGCTGATCCAAACCCCTTGCCGTCAAAAGCCCTACACTGTTCAGACTCAATCGGGCAGGTATATTAGGTTCCCCTTTACTTTTTCCACTTTGGATTTTCCCTGTAGAAACTTTCCAATCAGAAAATACACTTTTTTGTTCTTCTTCATCTAGCCAGAAAACAATTTGTTGACTTTCATGAATTTTTTGATTTTTTATTTTTGCTCTTAGCTGTTGTTCTAGCATCTGCTGCCTTTTTTCTTCTTCTCGTTTCTTTTCCAGTTGTTCCTTTTCCATCTCTCTTTTAGAAATGATTTTCTTAAGGGATTTTGAAGTTTCCCGGTTCTGTAGTGTGATGAATTTTCCAAAAGCATCAGGGTAAATAAATTTTTTAATTCCATCATTGAATTTAACGGTAATAAAAGATTCGTCTTGATCCACGATATCCCCTTCACCAAATACTTTATGAGTTATTTCTTCATTAATTAAATTCATTAACCCACTCTCCTCACTTGTTTTCTATCGGTCCTGCGATAGTAATTTCTAAATAAAAAATACACCCAAATTGCTTCGAGAAGAAGTAGCCTACAATCTTTAACTGTTATCTGGAAGCTACTACACTTACTATCGTATCATATAGTTTAAAACAACACAAGATTATGATTGACAACACAGGTTTATTCATTGTATAATTATTGGTTATCTTAAAAATAAAAACTAGAATTTTAGATGTCCCCAAGAATAATGCTACAATTTTCGCGGAGGAATTTCCTAACTGTCGTATCTTGATACAAGCATGCTCTTTGAAAAAATGAATCTATTGTCGTACACTTAAACAAGCAATAGATTATAGGAGGTTAGCATCAATGGAGTGGAAGGAAATAACTGAGTTAGAAGAATGGGAACAAATTTTAAATAAATCGTCAGAAAAAGACCAAATTATTTTGAAGCATAGTACAACATGCCCAGTAAGTTTTAATGCTTTGGATGAATATAACGATTATTTAGCAGACAAGCCTAATAATCATATCGATTATACTTTAGTAAAAGTGAGAGAATCACGGCCTGTATCAAATAAAATAGAGGCAGATTTAAAGGTTAAACATGAATCACCACAAATTATTTACATAAAAAACAAAGAAAAGTATTGGTCTGCCACCCACTGGGCTGTAACAAAAGCTCATATGAAAGCAGTCATTGATTAAATGATAAAGGGAGGCTAAATTCGAGAATTTAGTCTCCTTTTGATTTACATATATCATGTCTTCCGACTCTGACAATTTCATGGGGTATTCACTCTATATTTTTCATCTTCTCATCTTCTTGCCCATAGTAGTCCATAAGCAAATCATGGTTTTCTTCCAGCCGTTTAGCTAGGTCTTCTTCGTAAATATCGCTATATAGGAAATTTGCTGTATGAATACTCGCCTCGTCCTCATAAGGTTTCCCTGTATCTTCTTTAGGATTTTGTAACACAAAATCGATAGCATAAAAAGGGATTCCAGCTTCGTCAAGCTCATTTTTTATGATCATTAAATAGTCACTTGCTTTGGTAAAGGAAATATCAGCATTTTCAGCATAATATACAATATGGCCAGTTGTCTTGGCTAATTCTTTTACATCGTATATTTTATCAAGCTCGAGCCCATCTATTTGCACCCCATAATCTGGTTGGTCAAAACTATCAGGAGCATTTTTATCAAAAATTTCAATCGTGCCAAAATCTATATCACTTGCCAGTGGAAAATCTTCTGCGGAAAGAACTTTTTCAACCATTTTTCTATATTCCTCATCAATCCTGCGGTAAGTGTTCCAGCCACTAAGGACATCATCCTCATAGGAATCACGAACAACCTTATTAAAAGGAATCGTTAAAGAAAAATGGCTGTCAATACTTGATGGTGACATGATATTTACGTTGTAAGCACCATCTTTAAAATTATAAAAAACATCTTCAATTACAAAGTCCTCTTCATGATAATTTTTTTCTAGATATTTTTCAGCACTGCTTTTGGCTATCATTTTTGAAACTGGGTTACCGAACAAACTATTTACAATTAACAACCCGCCAGCTAGTATAATAATCCCTATGACAATCATTGCTAGTTTTATCCATTTATTCATTTTGTTATCCTCTCAATATAATAGTCTAGTTATCTTTATTTTATACGTTGCTGCCCGAGCCGTAAAGATTTAAGAAGTGGTCTTATGATTACAAATCATGCTATTTTTAATGGAAATAAACAAAATTTTCACGTTATCCATTTTCTCTGATAAAATAGTAATCATGAGAATAATTTGGCGGTGTCTATTGTCATGATAAATTGGATGAAGCAATTTTTTAAAATAATAGTCTTTAGAATTAAAAAAACGACCGAACGTGATAGTAAAACGACAATCATAGCCATTCTGGCTGCCTTCCTAATTTCCACTATCATTTCGATTATTACAGCAATTGGTGTCCCGACAGGGCCTACTTTAAAAAATAGGATATACGATATTTTAATTGCCACTGGTCTTAATTTAGTCGGATTTATGTTATTTGTGGTCATTTTTTCTATCATTCTATCACTTTTATTTATCCCGTTACCTAGATTGCTAGCCTCTGCTACTATTTACACTGGCATCCTACATGGGATAGTTTTACATCAAGCCAAAAGCGGTATGAATTTCTCTATTTTCATCGGCGTGATGACAACCGTAGTTACCGTTTTACTTGGTGTAGCTGTCATACTCTTTTTTAAAAATCGATTTGGCCGATGGGTTTTGACTTCACTTTTGGTCATCTCAACTGTCATGTTTGTCGCAGCAAATTTTCCCAATAAAAATGTTGTCGATGTCAGTAGTGAAAGCGAGGAACACCCGGCACATCTCGGTTCTTCTGATACATCCTTTTTCACCTATGGCAGTGGGACAGATTTACACCGTGAGGAATATGCTTCAAAAGTGGCGGAAATAACACCCTCAGTTGATGCCTCAAATTTCATCACACGTTGGAGTCATAAACGGGAGAAATTTTGGGGATTTAACCAAGAAAATTTCCCTATCAATGGCCGTGTCTGGATGCCAGAAGGTGATGGAAGTTTCCCTATTATTTTAATGGTTCACGGTAACCATACGATGGAATATTTTTCTACAGATGGCTATGATTATTTAGGTGAGTCACTCGCATCTCACGGGTTTATTTTCATTTCTGTTGATGAAGATTATGTTAACTATTCTAATATTGTTGGACAACCTAACGATAATTATCAATTACGTACTTGGATTATGTTGCAACATCTCGTTCAATTAAAAGAATTAAACAGCAATTTAGAAAGCCAATTTTATCAAAAAATTGATTTTAGCAATGTTGCATTTGCTGGTCATTCCCGTGGGGGTCAAGCGGCTGCAATGGCAGCAGATTATGAAAAGTTTTTCGATGATCCAATTCTTTTAACACAATTAAAAGATATCCAAATAAAAGCAGTTGCCGCAATTTCACCTACTGAAAAACTTGTCGATAATAAACGTGCTACTTTGGATAATATTGCTTATATGGTGTTGCATGGATCACATGATTCGGATGTTTATGATTTTCGTGGAAATCAACAATTTCACCGGACAAATCTTAATGAAAATTCAGATTTATTGAAATTAGCTGTCTATATTGAAAAGGCAAACCATGTCCATTTCAATACGAGTTGGGGGACAAATGATTTAAGTTTTCCAAGGGGGATTTTTTTAGATCGTTCATCGATACTTAATAACTATGATCAACAGCTCATTGCAAAAGCATATTTTACGGCTTTTTTTAAAAAGGTGTTTGATGGTGATACAAGTTACGATTCAATGTTACAACATCCAAACAATCAGCAAAATGGATTACCTGACACACAAATTGTAAGCCAATATAAGCCAAGTACATATCGAACGATTGAAAAATTCAATCGCTTTAGTGACCCGAGCGGTAATTTTAATGACTTTGAAGAAAGTGACGTTGTAACCCCTGAAGGACGAACGGGAAAAAACCATCCTAAAGATGTACTTGAATTGTCATGGGAGACTGAAGCAAGTTATTCTATTAAACTTTCTAGTGAGGATTTTAAAAATGCAAGAGATGAGGATGGTAACTATCTTATTCTCTCAATGGCAAATATACTACCCGATTCACAACCTGACATCAACGTTACCTTGGAATCTGAACATCATCGCTTCATTGATGAAAATATTTCAATTGCCGATGTGATTGAAATTAACAATACCACATTCGGTTTATTTGATCAGTTTTTTCGTGATGGAAAATATGAGGAATCATGGGAGCCTATTTTCCAAACAATCGAAGTACCTATCGAGCATCTACAGGACATGTCTAATGAGTCAGTTGTATTAACAATACATTTTCGAGGAAATGAAGGAAAAGTTTTGTTAGAGGAAATTGGGGTGTATTGATATTAGAATGATTTCCGAAAAACTTATCTTAACTTTTCTTTGAAACGATGAATTTCTTTTTAATTGTTCATATTAAGACTAATAAATAAGGGTGTTCACCCAAATATTCTATGCCCTCCTAAATCATCTATCCATCAACTTTTTATTCCCCTAATAAAAGTGCACGATTACTAATATTCCTTACCTGTTATAGTGAATTTGTATGGGGAAGGGCATGATTAACCTCTAATCCTTACCTTCTATTGCAATTTCGTATGGAGAAGGGCACGATTAACCTCTAATCCTTACCTTCTATTGCGATTTTGTATGGAGAAGGGAACGATTAACCTCTATTCCTTACCTTCTATTGCGATTTCGTATGGAGAAGGGAAC
>DKGO01000091.1:0-603 GCA_002453315.1 Caryophanales bacterium UBA6768
GTTCAACATGAATAATAATAAGCGAATTTTCCCCTCGCAACTTTGCTTCAATGACAATGTCTGCCTGCCGTTTCACACCTTTAAACGCATCGGTAAACATCTCTTCTGATAACGGTTTTATCCCGGAAAAATCAATATCCGAATGGAATTTTGGAAAAAACAACTTCATAAATTCTTCAAAATAAGTATGAATCAACGTCTTGAAAAGGCGATCATGAATTTGATGATCTTGTTTTTCTTCCGATTGTCTATTATATTCCGGAGGTAGTTCCCGCACTTTCCCATCAACTAAAAATTGATACTTTACCGATTCTTCGCTAACAATCACAACATCACACCCTTACCGTTTTGTGATGACTGACTTGGTTGATTATCTACATTTTATTGTATCATAAAACCGAATTAGGAACAAGTGTTCTAGTCAATTATTTTAGTGTGTGATGATACCACGATTGGATGCGGTGCAGCCTTTGGAAATTACATTTTCGTCTGACCCCTATATCTTAGCTATTACATGGAAAAACTGAAAACAGGGTTTGGCCTTACGGTCAAAAGAATAATAAGCAATCATCTTCGCATAATTGTACATTATTATATAGTCAA
>DKGO01000091.1:723-3273 GCA_002453315.1 Caryophanales bacterium UBA6768
ATTATTATATAGTCAAAAGTGTTCACACTTATCTTGACAGTATAATTTAACCAATGAATACATCAAATCCGTTTGCTTTCGTGAATAATTCTCAACCTTCTTTATTATCTTTATCGCCTTTTTCCTTACTATTCCTTTTTTATCAAGGGCTATTTTAAAATAACAAAACAAAAAATAACACTCTTGCCATAAGGGATGATTTTAAATGGAAAAAATAGCGGGAAACAGTATATTTATAATCAACTTTCATTAAACTTTTATTTTGGAACATACTATATTTTCAAAAGGAGGCGACGCGAAGTTATGTCAGAAGAAAATAAAAATCGTAATAAAGATAAAGGAAAACAAAAGAATATCGCACGGAAATATGATACAAGCCCAAAACAAGACCATAGCACAGAAATAGCCGAGGAAAGTGAATTCGTCAATATTCAGGGAAAGAAAAACAAACGGAAGCGTTAGTATCAAAGAGGGGGGGGATAAGTCGGTATCAAAAATTTAAAGTAGGCTTACCTCTGATAATAGTGGTATTTGCTGAACGTTGGTAAAAATTATTGATTACTATTACGTAGCTCATTCGCGTTCATCACCTCGTTTGAATGACGCTACCTTTTTAGTAGCAATTTCATCATAGGAATGTTTATGAGTAGTGTGAACCTTTCCATCTAATTGTTTTTCAATTTGGTGGGGGGTTCACACTTTTTCATTTTTACCGTAGCTTTAGGGGTGTGTCTATCTACCTTAATTGTTCTTATTTACTGAATCTCCCTTTAATATTGCCAATCTTTTTGTTGATATCTTCTTTTGCCGTTACAACACTTTCGTCTGCTTTTTTCAATACATCTTCAGATACTTCTTCATACCTGTCCTTCGTGTCCTCGAACACTTCCTCGTATTTGGCTTCTACACCTTCTGTTGCTTTATCAACCGCACCTTTTATTTTGTCACCAAAATCCTTGTTGCTCATCCACTATTCCTCCTTCAAGTCCAATTGAAATGCATTTCTGTTAAATGTGATTTTTATCCACATTTCAACAGTTGGCATCCCATCTTTTGAGTCCAACAGCATTTATTATATCCTTATTTAAGATTTACATTTATTTTAATTATGATTATTGGGCAATCTGAACGCCCATAAGTAACCCTTTTATCACATTGACTGTGTCCTCATATATAAGTCATCTGTAGTTCGCCAATAAATCAGTCTTCCAAAAACTAATGACCCTTTTTAATAAACATTTAACTTTTATAAAAGAAATCAGAAAAACCTTGATGATTTCATCCAAGATCCCTATGCCTTTGCCCCATGCTTTCCATCCTTCAAAACCCACGACAGGCCGTATAAGGCCATTCCGATAAAAATAAGTGTGTAAGTTGGGATGCTGAATTCCGTCCCAAATGTAGGAGTTAAAAAAGTCACGGCAACGATAACACCAATACTGAGGGTACATATGAGTCATATTTCGAAGAATTCCATCCATGTGGATTGTTTCTTTTTTGATTCTTTAAATAGTGTTCTTGAAATTGAATAGAATACCAATTTAATGAATACAAAGAGAATGATGATATTAATGATTCCAACGACAATGATTGTTCCTATATAGTATGTCGTAGTTGCAGAACCGAGATTAAATCCGTAGTATAGCACCGTTTTTAACAATCCATTGAAAGCAATATAAACTGCTAGAAAGATACATATAATTCGGAAGCCAAACTTCACTTGTTTTTTCTTAGTTTCTTGTGGAATTTCATCGATAATTTCTTGACAATATGCTTTCAAGTCTTCACCGAATACATCCTTAACTGTTCTCCCTTCTCCCTGAGCCTCTAATATATGGTCGAGTAATTGTAGCAAAATCGTTTCAGTTTCTAGTTCAGATTTTGTTGATGCTATCCTAATGTAAAGTAACATGTCTTCAAAATCTTTTTCGTTCCCGTCATTTAGAAGTTCACTTTTTTCATTAATTTCTTTAATGATTTCCTTCGCATTCATGACTCATTACCTCCTTGTAAAATTTGATCGACTGGAGTTTTTATCGTCTCCCAATTTTCCGTGAATTTTGTTAATGCCGCTTCTCCCGCTTCCGTTAATTGATAATACTTTCGTTTTGGGCCTGATGGGGAATCTCTTATTTCACCGACAATGAGTTGCTCTTTTTGCAATCGCAACAAAATTGGATAAATCGATCCTTCACTAATATTCGTCAGTCCGAAATCGTGTAATTTAACGGACAAACCATAGCCGTAAGTTGGTTCTTGTTTCATAATGGCTAGGATGCATCCTTCTAAAACACCCTTTAGTAATTGGCTACGACTGTTCAAATAAACCACCTACCTTGTTATACAAGTTACCTATGTGAAAAATTACTACCTTGCCATGCAAGATAGAGTACCTTAAGTTTATAATAAATTTTTCTTTCTTGCAAATTTTACAAACGGGATGACCGATGACTTACTTAATTATAGTAACACTGACCTAAATTACCTGAAATATTATATTCGATATGTTTTTTCAAATATTTACTGAATTAGATTACCTCCCCTACCTAT
>DKGO01000226.1 GCA_002453315.1 Caryophanales bacterium UBA6768
TTAGGTTTAAAGGGTATTTGATTTCTATTAAGTCTATGAGAGGTAAAGGTCCATTAAATTCCTGTATATTTAAAAATTGGCTAATAACATTTATAAAAAAGGTTCTTAATAAAATTATGTTAGGAGAGAAAGTAATGAAAAAACTTTTTGGGATAATATTTATCATATTAATGATGGTTATCGTAGCATGTTCGAATGATGATGGTAATAGCACAACGGAAAATGATGGAAGTGAAAATGGGAATAGTAATAATTCAAATGATCAAAATAATGAAGCCCTAACAGAGATGCAAAAGGAGATTGATTCCTTTATGGGAGAACCAGAATTTGTATCTCCAGGAGAACCATTCGATGCAAAGACTGAAATGAAGGGTAAAGAAATAATTAGTATACCAGTATCTAGCTCAAACCCCTTTAATTTGAGTATCCTAGAAAATATGCAGGATTTAGCGGAGGAAATTGGCTTTAAAGTTACGGAATGGAAAAACCAGGGTCAACCAGAAGAATGGGCCAATGGAATAATACATGGTATTAATTCCAATGTTGACTTGATTGACCTTTTAGGTGGATCAAATCCAAAACTTTTAGGCCCACAAATTAATAATGCAATGGAAAAAGGGATAAAAGTAGTTACCTCAAATGGTTATGAGGAAACACCGGAAAATGTTGATTATAATGTTAATGTTCCTTTTTATCAGGCTGGGAGACTCTTAGCACAATGGGCTTGCGTCAATACCGAAGGTGCTCCAAAGGCCCTTGTTATCACCTCTGATGAGGCGGATGCTACGGAATTTATGGTTAGTGGAATTAAAGAGGAATTTGACAAATGTCCTTCTCCCGAGGTGGAATATGTCAATGTTCCTATTCCTGATTGGTCAAGTAAAATTCAAACTGAAGTCCAATCTGCATTAATTAAAAATCCTGATATAGATTATATTCTACCTTTGTATGATAGTATGACCGAATATGTAATTACAGGATTAAATTTGGCTGGTAAGCAACAAGGTGAGATTAAAATTGCATCGTTTAATGGCACGCCATTTGTACTGGATTATGTTAAAAATGGAGATGTAGAGATGGTAATAGGTGAGGACGTAGAAATTATAGCAAGAGTTACGTTAGATGCCGAGATGAGAGTTTTAGCGGGATTAGAGCCACCAAAAGATGCAAATATCCCTTTACACATTTGGACATCAGAAAATATTGATGAAGGAATAGATTCATCAAATAACAAAGGTAGTTTTGGAAGTAAGTTTAAGGAAGAATATGAAAAACTTTGGGGTTTAACTGATTAATATATTAAAAAGAATAATGTAAAAAGATATTGTTATTATTTCATAAAATGTATGCAGCATTTAATTGTTTCAGTTTGACCTTACTTCATAGTAATTAATAGAAATATAAAACTATATAGATATTCGCATAATTCTTTTAATGGCGATATATTTACTTGATTATTCTAAGTTGATATCGCCTTTTTTTAAATATTTTATAGGTTAACCATATCCCTTAATGGGGCCTTGGGATAATATATACCAGACGTAATATTGGTTAGTAGATTTAATTTATTTTTAATGTAAGGGCCAAAACAGTGGCGCTTAAATAGGATAATTGTTCTTGATTTCAATAAGCAAACAAATTTTCTATAAATTATAATATTTTACTTTGAATATATTAACAATGTAACCACAAATTCTATATTTCTATACTTAAATATTTTAATTTATTTTGTATTTGTTTATTAATAGAAAGGGGATGTTAAGATGACTCATTGCTATATAAAAATTAAAAATATAACAAAGCATTTTGGGGGACAACTTGCCTTGGATAATGTAACTTTTGACATAAAAGAAGGAGAAGTTCATGGATTGCTAGGGCATAATGGTTCCGGGAAATCTACACTTATTAAAATATTGGCAGGGTTTCATATGGATGAAGGTGGTGGCTATTTAGAATTAGATGGCAATAAAGTATCCTTACCTATTAAGGATAATGATGCTATTGTTATGAGTTTCGTACATCAGGATTTGTCACTAATAGAAACATTATCAGTTCTGGAAAATTTATTCCTGAATGATATCTCATTAACAAATAACATTAAAATTTCCTGGAATAAAATGTACAGGGAAGCATTATCAATATTAAAAAAATATAATTTAAATATTAATTTGTTAAGTAAAGTAAGTGAAATTACTTCAGTAGAAAAGGCTTTATTGTCAATCATCAGGGCCGTTGAGAGAATTGAACAAGAAATTAAAAATAATGAAAATAAAAAAGGATTGTTAATTTTAGATGAACCGACTGTATTTCTTCCTAAAGATAGTGTAAATCAATTGTTTGGATTAGTTAGACAAATATCAAAATTGGGAATAAGTGTATTATTTGTTTCCCATGACTTGGATGAAGTAATGGAACTAACTGATAAGGTAACAATACTTAGAAATGGGAAGGTTGTATTAAGTAGCGACACAAGTGAAATTACTAAAGATGATTTAATTTATAAAATAACCGGAGATAAAATCGAGACTAACACTTATACAAATAGGAATAAATTTATGGGAGATTCAATTTTTAAGGTGGAAAATATTAAAAGTGAAAATTTAGAGAATATTACCTTTGAATCTAAAAAAGGGGAAGTATTAGGTGTTACTGGAATTGTAGGTTCAGGTTTTGAAGAGTTGCCTTATATAATTTATGGTGATAAATCAGCTTATTCCGGGACGATCACTATAAATGGTGAAAAAATAGAATTAAATGATTTAAATCCATCAATAGCCATTGAAAAGAAAATGATTTTGATACCATCGGATAGACATAATTTAGGTGGAGTTGAATCAATGAACTTAGTAGATAATTATACGATTCCTAATTTAGAAAAATATTCACAAAAGGGTATTTTACAACGAAATGTAATGAAAAAAGATACCATTAAAATGGTTGAATCAAATAATGTTTACCCAAAGAATGTAAACCTTAAATTAGAAAATCTAAGTGGAGGAAACCAACAAAAGGTTATTCTAGCTAAATGGTTTCAAACGTCCCCCAAACTTGCAATATTACATGAACCAACCCAAGGTATTGATGTAGGAGCAAGACAACAAGTATTTGATATTATAAGAGAATTATCCGAAGATGGAACATCTATCATTTGTTGTAGCTCGGATTATGAACAATTGTCGGAAATATGTGACAGGGTTTTAGTCTTTTCAAAGGGGAAAATTATAAAAACATTAATAGGAAATGAATTAAATAAAGATTCTATTTCTGAAGCATGCCTAACTGTATAATAAAACCATCTTTTGACCTTGTGATGTAGGTTTAACTAGATTATTACAAGATAATGCAACTATATATAGAAGGGAAAGATAATAGTGAATAAAATAGAAAATAATGAAAAGTTTAAAATTGATAATTTATTCGAAAGATTTGCTTTAATTGGGGTATGGATTCTAGTAATAATAATTTTTGGGATATTAAGGCCGGAGAGTTTTTTAACAACTTCAAATTTTTCAATGATTTTAGGGTCACAATCAACATTAGCTATACTAACACTAGCTCTTATTATTCCAATGGTAACAGGGAACTTTGACCTTTCAATTGCAGCCACTTTAACAATATCTTCCATGACAGTAGCGGTTTTAAATGTGAATTTAGGGGTCCCTATTTTAATTTCAGTTTTAATAGCATTACTAGTAGGAATATTAATTGGAATAATTAATGGGGCTTTTGTGATTTATTTTGATATTAATCCTTTTATTGTAACGCTTGGGGTTGCAACAATATTAGAGGGCATAGTGTTATGGATGAGTGATTCTACAACCGTAACAGGGGTATCTCCTCTCTTGGTAAAGTCAGTTGCTACAACTAAAATTTTAGGGGTTTCATTAGGATTTTATATAGCGCTCCTGTGTGCATTTCTTTTATGGTATTTCTTTGAATTCACTTCATTGGGTCGTAGGTTTATTATTGTGGGACAAAATAGGAAGGTTGCTAAACTAAGCGGAATAAAAACTGATAAAATTATTTGGTTAAGTTTAATTGCATCAGGATTTGGTAGTGCTCTAGCCGGTGTTATGTATACGGGAATGAGTGGTGCAGCAAATCCTACATCAGGCTTGTCATTCTTACTTCCTGCATTTGCAGCGGCATTTTTGGGTTCTACTACAATTGTTCCGGGTAGATTTAATCCTTGGGGTTCATTAGTAGCAGTATTCTTTTTAATTACGGGGATTACTGGGCTGCAAATAATAGGTATTGCTTCCTTTGTACAAAGTCTTTTTTATGGTGGGGCTTTAGTGTTGGCGGTAACCTTTTCACAAGTAGTTAAAAAGAGAAAAAAGGCTTGATAACGACACGGATTGGTTAATTATTGAAATCCGTTATAAAAAAATAATGGGTTAATAATAAGTAACTATTAGAATAAAAGGTTAATAGTTTTGTAATTATTATGTGATTCACCCTAATATTAGTAATAACAAACTTAAACAAACAATTCTATTAAAACATTTAAAATTTATCAGATCCGATTAAGAAGTAATCAGTTAACAATAGTTAACAATCCCGTTTCAACAAAAATCGTGGTAATTAACATTCTAAATAGTGACTTTATAATTATTAAACAAAAATGGAGGAATTACAATGGCAAATAATTTAACAAAACAACAATTAATGGAAATGGATAAAAAACATTTCCTTCACCCGACATCAAATGTGAAACAACAACAAGAAAATGGGCCAGCTATCATTTTCAAAAAGGGTGAAGGAATTTATGTAGAAGATATAGATGGGAAAAAGTATATAGAAGGAATGTCCTCTCTTTGGAATGTGAACATAGGATATGGACGAAAAGAAGTGGCGGAGGTAGTGGCTAAACAAATTGAAAATTTGGCTTTTAGCTCTGCCTTTTCAACTTACAGTCACGAGCCTGTCATTAAATTAGCAAATAAAATTGCCGAACTAACACCCGGTAGTTTAAATACAGTTTTTTTCACATCAGGAGGTTCGGAAGCAAATGATTCAGCAATCAAGCTTGCACGTTATTACTGGACTATCCAAGGAAAACCAGATAAAAGAAAGATCATTTCCCGAAAAAGAGCCTATCACGGAGTAGCACTTGGGGCAACATCCGCAACAGGAATACCGGAATTTTGGAAAGTAGCTGGCGTATCGCCAGAATTTTATCATGTTGAAACAATGTCAAGTGATGAACTACGTGCCGTGATTGAAAGAGAAGGCGCCGATACAATTGCTGCATTTATGGCAGAGCCCGTCGTTGGAGCCGGTGGAGTGGTTATCCCAACCGAGAATTATTTTAAGGAAGTACGTGATATTTGTGATGAATACGGTATTCTCTTTATAGCAGATGAAGTCATTACAGGATTCGGACGAACTGGTAAAATGTTCGGCATGGAAAATTGGGACGTAGTACCGGATATGATGTCTATTGCTAAAGGTATTTCAAGTGGGTATATCCCATTAGGAGGCGTTGTCATCTCAGAAAAAATTCATCAAACATTTATAGATAAAATCGATGGAACACTATTTCACGGATATACTTATAGCGGTCATCCAGTGGCATGTGAAGTAGCATTGAAAAATATAGAAATTATTGAAAAAGAAAACCTTGTAGAAAATGCAAGACTAATGGGTGAGGAATTAATTAATGGATTTCGACAACTTGAAAGTGAGCAACCCGAATTTGCAGAAGGGCGCACAGTTGGACTATTGGCTGCCATTGAAATTTACAGGGATGCCGTTTCAGGTGTCCGATTTGAAGAAAAGATTTCACCAAAAATAGTAGAAGAAGCAACCAAAAGAGGACTCATATGTCGGTCAGTAACCTATAACGATTCAGACACGATTGTCTTAGCCCCACCGCTAATTATTAATAAAGAGCAAATTAATGATATGCTCACTATATTAAAAGAATCTAAAGCAGTATTATTATCCAATAAGTAATATCTAAAAAGATTGAAATGCTATTATTTTTTGATTATATATATTGATATTCAGGTTAATAGATAAACAGCAAATGATTTATATCTATTGAAATATTGGGAAAAAAATGATCATTGATGTTAAATAATAAATGGAAGATAAATATTATTTAGAAGGAGTGTCCCTGATGTCCTGGAATAATGAAGAAATTAAAAGAAAAATGGAAACTTTAACCGTAGAATTAGTAAATGTTAATAGTGTAAATGGTACCTTAGGTGAAGTTGCAATGGCGGAAAAAGTTGAAAGTAAATTAAGAGAAATTGAATATTTCAGGAATAATCCAAATAATGTTTGGTGTAAAAAAGTAAATAAAGACGAACTAAATCGTAAAAGCGTGTTTGCCCTACTAAAAAGTAACCAACATTCTGACAAAACAATATTATTTCACGCCCACACCGATACAGTGACAATTGATGATTTTGGTGAATTTAAAGAGTTAGCAACTAAACCCTATGAATTAATTGAGAATTTTAAGAGCGCCAATTTATCAACTGATGTAAAAAAAGATATTGAATCAGGAGAATGGTTATTTGGTCGGGGGGCTCTAGATATGAAAAGTGGTCTGGCTGCTCACTTGGTTGTATTAGAATTTTTATCTAAAAATAGGGACTTATTTGATGGAAATATTCTATTTATGGCTAATCCGATTGAGGAAACAACACATGGTGGTATTATTGATGCCTTACCGGAATTGGAACGTCTGAAAAATGAAGAAAACTTAGAATTTGAATGTGCCATTAATACTGATTTTGTTGGACCATTATATAATGGGGATTTGACAAAGTATGTTTACTTGGGATCAGTGGGAAAACTACTTCCTTCTTTTTATATAAGGGGTAAAGAAACCCATGTAGCGCAAGCATTTGAAGGATTGGACCCTAATTTGGTTGCTTCCGAATTAATTAATCAAATAAACCTTAATACCGATTTGTCAGATGAAGCCGAAGGGGAGGTAACACAGCCACCAGTAACATTAAAAATGAAGGATCTAAAACCAACTTATAATGTGCAGACACCTATAGCAAGTTTTGTTTATTTTAATTACTTTGTGCACCAAATGTCACCTGACAAAATTTTAGAACAATTAAAAGGAATTGCGATAGATGCCTTTCAAACAGTTATAGACGAATTAAATTTACAATATAAAAAATATTGTAATAGAAGTGGTGCAAAATATAAAGCACTCCCTTGGGAAACAAGGGTTATCACCTATGAGGGACTATTTCAGAGAGTTTTTCAACAACATGGAGACATGGTAAATGTTAGACTAAATGATATTTTGGTAGAAAACTCAGGCAAAATGGACCCAAGGGAAGTTGGGAGACTAATGGTTGAGGATTTACTTCTTTTGGATGAAGATAAAACACCGGTAATAGTATTGTTTTTTGCTACTCCTTATGTTCCTAGAAATTTCGTTAAAGGTAAGTCAAAACGTGAGAAAAAACTCCTTGATAATTTAAACTTTCAACTAAAGGAACTTACTAATAAAACCGGGGAAAAGTTTAAAGTCCAAAAGTTTTTCCCATCCCTGACTGACAGTAGCTACTTATGTATGGACGATACTGACGATGAAATTAATGTATTGAAAGGTAATTTCCCAGGAATGGATATACTTTATCCAGTACCCATTGATAAAATTAGGAAGTTAAATATTCCGGCTTTAAATCTTGGAAGTTGGGGTAAGGACGCACATAAAATGACAGAACGAGTTTACAAACCGTATACATTTAGTATATTACCATTATTAATTAAACGTTTTTGTATTAGCATATTATCAGAAAAATAATTGGCTGTAACTTATCAAAGAGGCCTCATCTGCCGATCTGTAACATATAACGATTCAGACACAATTGCATTAGCTCCGCCATTAATTATAAATAAAGAACAAATTAATGATATGCTAACAATTTTAAATGATTCGGTTGAGGCAGTAATAGCTACTAATTAAAATTAATTCCATTATCGCATCGGGTTTTGCAATCAAGAATAATTGTTTTTACTAACATTAGTAGTGGTGCATTCCTGATGCGATATTTTAACTTTCAGGGGAATAATAAAAAATTATATTTAGGAATATAATTAACGTTCTAGCAAAATACTTATGTTAATCTTTAAAACAAACCACCATCACACAAAGTATGCTATTAATTCTTTTCACTCCCACCTTGACTAACCGTAAATAACAAATATAATTATAATCAGAATAGCCTAGTGATACACAAATACCATAGGTTTATTGACACCACGAAAATTTGATGTTAAAAATAGCCTTTCTCCTAACATCGAAAAAAACGAAAAGATTCCCTAAACATATGGAAAACTTCACCAATTTCAAAAAAGCCACAGCCACAATATTTATTTTTCAACATGAGAATAAATCACTTAATAATTATATTATTCATTTTTATATCAGTTGCTTTCTTCATGCAGATACCACTAAGAAAAATTAATTTAATTTTCAAATAATCATTTTTATTATAAACTGATGATACAAGGAGGAGTTGTTTATGGGGAATGGATTTGCAATAACAGAATATCATGATGCTGAGAAAATTACTAAGGAATTAGACAATTTAATTTCAAAGCCAATTTATTCAATTCAACCAGATGCTTTACAGCGTTATGAGGATGAGTATTTTGATAAGAAATGTGTAAAGTCAAAAGAGATGCTTGCCAAGGCTTCTGAAGAAATACCAGGTGGTGTACAACATAATTTAGCTTTTAACTATCCGTTTGCACTAACGTTTACAAAGGCAGAAGATGCTTATTTATACGACATTGACGGGAATCGTTACTATGATTTTTTACAAGCTGGTGGTCCAACAGTGTTAGGAAGTAATCCAATTTCCGTTCGTGAAAAGGTAATTGATCTATTAAATGAGTGTGGCCCATCTACTGGATTATTGCATGAGTATGAGTATAAGTTGGCGAAAAAGATCACTGATAGTATTGAGTCAGTTGATCAATTTAGAATGCTTGGTTCTGGTACAGAAGGATGTATGGCCGCCATTCGGGTGGCACGACTTGCGACTAAGAAAAAGAACATTATTAAAATGGGTGGTGGATATCATGGGTGGAGTGATCAGCTTGCCTATGGCATTCGAGTTCCAGGTTCAAAATGGACACAGGCGAATGGTGTTCCACGTTCAATGTTTAAATATACTCAGGAGTTTTTCCCGAATGATTTAAAAGACTTAGAAAGAAAGTTAAGAAGGAATAGACTTAGAGGTGGAACTGCAGCAGTTATGATTGAACCAGTCGGCCCTGAAAGTGGTACAAGACCATTAAACTACGACTTCAATAAAGGTGTCGAAGCACTTTGCAAAAAGTATGGTGCATTATTAATTTTTGACGAGGTTGTAACCGCATTCAGAATTGGCATGTCAGGCGCCCAGGGGTATTACGGGGTATCACCAGATTTAACTGTTTTTGGAAAGGCAGTCGCTGGAGGCTATCCAGGTGCTGGTGGATTAGGTGGTAAACAAAAATATATGAAATATTTAGGGGCAGGTATAAGTGGTGGTGAAAAAGTTAAGAAAGCACTTGTTGGAGGGACGATGGCTGCTAACCCACTCAGTTGTGTAGCAGGTTATTATACCCTTTGTGAAATTGAGAAAACAAATGCAATTGAAAAGGCCGGAAAATTCGGTGATTTACTGACAGAAGGTTTAAGAAAGTTAATCAAAAAATATGAATTACCGTTTGTCGCATACAATCAAGGGTCTATTTGTCATTTAGAAACCGTTGGAACGATGCACTTTTCAATTAATTGGTCTAAACCTTGGCAAATTCCCGCTGTTTTAAAAGCGACATCTGAACGGAAAAAGGAAATGGAACATATGGGGGCTGCCTATATGGCTGAAGGGATTGTCACCCTTGCGGGTAGTCGAATTTATACGAGTGCTGCATACACCGAAGAGATGCTTCCAGACATTCTTTCCCGATTTGAAAATGTCTTTAAAAATGTTGTCAAAATAAATTAGTTAGGAGAAACAACTGCGATGGATATTATTCAAGCAAAAGAGGCTGTTATCAAGGCTGGAAAGAAGCTTGTTGAATCTGGGTTAATTGCACGTACTTGGGGAAATGTCAGTTGTCGTGTAGATGACGATAGTTTCGTGATTACACCAAGCGGTAGAGAATATTTGTCTTTAACGGTTGATGAAATTGTTCAAGTAAAAATTGCTGATTTAAGTCATACTGGTGATGTGAAACCGTCATCAGAGAAAAAAGTTCATGCTGCTGCATATGAGATTTTCCCTGAGGTTAATTTTGTCATTCATACTCATCAGGAAAATGCATCTGTCTTAGGATCCACAGGGCTAGATTCTATTGTAATGGATAGTCATCCACTACTTGGTGGGGAAGTATATTGTGCGAAGTATGCACTACCTGGAACTAATTCCTTACGTAAAAATGTTGAGGCAGCACTTCGGAAATCCGAGGGTCAAGCGATAATTATGAAAAATCATGGTGCGCTTTGTTTTGGCAAAGATGCTGAGGAAACTTTTACGGTAGCTTTGGAATTAGAAACTTTTTGTCACGACTTTTTAGTGCATCATTATTTAGAAATAAGTGAACGGGAAAGTTATGATCGATTGGAAATGTCAGAATTTGCACTGTTACAAAACAAGTCTATTAATTCCGGGCAATTTGATAGAAATACAATTGAATTTCTCCAATCTAAAAGAGAAAATAATGGATTTACGTTGTATAATGATGAAACTGAAATGAACTTAATGAACAAACAAATTGATTCAACCTTACCACCGGAAGCTAAAATTTATGAAGAAATATATGAAAAACACAAGGATATCAATCATATTATCGTCAATCATTCACCTGAGGCCCTAGCTATTTCACGTTCGGGAATTGAATTAAGGCCATTACTTGATGACTTTGCCCAACTTGCTGGCACAAAGGCTAGAAATGTAGATCCCAATCCTTTAAAAATTGCAAAAGCATTAAAAAGGTCTTCCGTAGTTTTTGTAAAAAATGTTGGGGCTTTATGTTGCGGTAAAACAAAAGAGGATGCTCTTGCAGTTAAGATGGTAACGCAAAAAGCAAGTAAAGCATTTATCGGTGCTTTATTATTTGCGGAAAATGGGAAAATAAAGCCAATCAATTCTTTTGAAAGTATGTTAATGAGATTTGTATATTTGAAAAGTTATTCTAAACAGGCGGAATCTAGTGATTGAGAATTTGCTTGGGGAATCTAGGTGTTGAAAGAATTAGCTGATGTTAGGTGGGGGTCTTACTGATGGGAAGAACTAGCTAACATTGTAATGGAAAGAATTAGCTGACAAAGAAATTTTGCAAGGGAATTATTTGCTTGAGGATTTGCCAGAGCTGGAAATTTTCCCAAGTGATTGAAAATTTACCCTTTGTTAACGGCAATAACGGTGAGCAGGCTTAGCACACAGAGATTTTAATTAGCATTGTGCCACCACTTAAATAAAGTAATGTGTTTTTTTAAAGGCGAAATTGGGGGGGTTACTATGGACGGATACGTTATTTCTTATGATGTTGGAACAACTGGGATGAAAACTAGTATCTATCACATATCAAATAAGATTCATTTTATTGCTAGCAAACTAGAAGGCTATGAATTACATATTGGTGATAACGGAGAGGCAGAACAAGACCCTTACGATTGGTGGCATGCAATGTGTAGCACAACGAGGGAGTTACTAAGGGAAAGTGGTATTGCCGCAAATAAAATAAAAGGCATTTCTTTTTGTTCGCAAATGCAAGGATTGGTTCTCGTTGATAAAGGGGGAGAACCAGTTAGGCGAGCAATGAGTTATTTAGATAACAGGGCTTCACAGGAGTTAAAAGAAGGTTTTGCGACTGGAATTAAATTTGACGGAGCCAATGTGTTTAAATTATTAAGGTCGATTAACATTATTGGTGCTGCTGCATTAAGTGTTAAAGACCCCGTTTGGAAATATAAATGGGTAGAACGAAATGAAAAAGACGTATTTGAAAAAGTCCATAAGTGGTTAGATGTAAAAGAATTTTTAATTTGCAAATGCACTGGTGAATTTGTAATGACAGAAGATAGCGCCTTTGCGACACTTCTTTATGATACTAGAAAAGGGAGAAAGAGTTTTAGTAAAGAGATTTGTCAAATGTTCGGGGTAAATATGGACCATCTGCCTAAGATTGTAGAATCCACAGATGTTGTCGGGGAATTAACAGCTAAAGCCGCAGAGGCATTACACTTAAATCAAGGGACCCTAGTTTTTGGTGGTGGGGGGGATGCCTCGTTAATTGGTGTGGGTGCAGGTGCTGTCGCGGAAAATGATACCCATATTTATTTGGGGACCTCTGGATGGGTATCCACTGTCGTTACAAAACGAGTGTTAGACATTAAACATATGATTGCGTCTATTGTTGGAGCGAATCCCAACACCTTTAATTATTTTGCGGAACTTGAAACAGCCGGAAAATGCCTAGAGTGGGTAAGGGATCATTTGGCATTGGATGAAATTAATGTGTATTTAGAAAGAAAGCAAATTGATGAATCAGATGATTCAGCATTCGAAACATTGTACGATTATATGATGCATGCGATAAAAAATGTCCCCGCAGGTAGTAACGGTGTAATTTTTACCCCTTGGTTACATGGAAACCGAAATCCTTTTGAGGACCCAAATGCACGGGGAATGTTTTTTAATATTGGATTAAACACTGGGAAAACGGATCTTATTCATGCAGTTCTCGAAGGTGTCGGTTTTCACTTAAGGTGGCAATTGGAGGCATCAGAAAAGAAGGTAGAAACATCATCAGTCATAAGGGTTGTCGGTGGTGGGGCCTTAGCTCCTTTGACATGTCAAATATTGGCGGATATTTTAGAAAGGGAAATAGAAACGGTGGATAGGCCACAAGATATAGGCGCCGTTGGTGCGACTGTAATGGCAGCCATTGGATTAGGGCATATTGAAAAAATAGAAGATGCCAAAAAGTTAATTCAAGTGAAAGATAGGTTTTTCCCTAACAGAGAAAACAGTGCTGTTTATGACAAACAATTTAAAGTATTTAAAACTTTATACTACAATAATAAAAAGGCTTTTCACGCATTGAACTAATCACGAACAAAAATAGATGATATAAGAAGGGAAGGATGGAATGAACCAGCACAATCACAATCAACCGCAGCATCCACTGGAGTTGAAGATTTTCCAGTCTTTACAGGCAAGAAAGGATCTATCTAACGATGGGGAAAATGCTTATAATAATTATTTGAAGGGTTACAAAGGTGAAATGAAATTTTCTCAATTTTTGACCCAACTGTTACCACGTGATCGGATCTTATTGCATAGTCTAAGACTTCTGAATGATGGTTCAGAGTTTCAAGTTGACAGCATGTTGTTTTGGCACAATACTATTTACTTATTTGAAGTAAAAAATTTCTCCGGTGACTTTTACATAAAAAATAAAAACTGGTATGTTGCCTCTACAGGTAAAGAAATTAATAACCCTCACATTCAGTTATCCCGCAGTGATTCCCTACTAAGGCAAAAAGTTCAAAAACTAGGATTTAACCACAATATTTACTCTTATCTCGTTTTTGTCCACCCTGAATTCACATTATTTCAAGCGCCAATGAATTTGCCAATGATTCTTCCTGGTCAAATGAATCGTTTTTTCAGGAAGTTAACTCAGAATCCGTATACACCACGGGACCAAGATCGACAATTAGCCCATATTTTTGTTGAATCGAATATCGTGCGATCATCTCATGAGCGTCTACCTGAGTATTATTATGGCGATTTGAAAAAAGGTATCATATGTAGGAAATGTTCAAGGTTTATGTCATTATTCAATAAAAATATTGTCATTTGTCCAGCATGTGGATCAAAGGAAACAAACAATGAAGCAATTATTCGAAGTGTCCATGAATTCCATCTACTATTTCCAGAAAAACAGATATCGACTGGAAATATTTCGCAATGGACCCAGCTCATTTCACCTAAATCGATTAGACGTGTATTATCAAAGAATTTTAGGGTGGTAAGAAAAGGAAGAAGTACCTTTTATATTATTTGAGTGACGTTCCACCTGAATATTCTCTTGGGAAGGGCACGAATGAGTGCTAATCCTTCCCTTCTCAATTGGAATTGCGGGTGGAAGGGCACGAATAATTGTTAATCCTTCCCTTCTCAATTAGAATTGCGGGTAGAAGGGCACGAATAATTGTTAATCCTTACCTTCTCAATTGAAATTGTGGTCAGAAGGGCACGAATAAGTGTTAATCCTTACCTTCTCAATTGAAATTGCAGCTAGAAGGGCACGAATAATTGTTAATCCTTACCTTCTCAATTAGAATTGCGGATAGAAGGGCACGAATAATTGTTAATCCTTCCCTTCTCAATTGGAATTTCGGATAGAAGGGCACGAATAAGTGTTAATCCTTCCCTTCTCAATTGAAATTCCGGTTAGAATGGCATGAATAAAGATTAATCCTTCCCTTCTCAAATAGAATTGCGGGTAGAAGGGCACTTGGATCAAAAAAAGAACGATATGATTCATTAGTGCTCCATACGGTAAAAATGTTTAAATCAAACCGAAGAAAGGAATGGATAAATACTAAAGGAGGGATATTAATGGCGAAGGAAGTTGTCGGTGTTTATCATTCCCCTGAGGAGGCGATGAAAGGTATTAATATTTATGAGTTAAAAGGACATCACTCAAAAAATATCATTGCTCTAACAAATGAAAATGATGCTGAAACATTGGATAAACTGACGAATGTGACTGTGCAAACAAAAACTCTGACAAATGAGGATTCATTTAAGGTAAAAGGACAAAAAATTATCGAATCAATTCTTGGGAATGAAGATGTTGAGCTAGATTCAGTAGATAAACTTGTTGACTTTGGTTTAACGACGGAGTCAGCACAGAAATGCATTGAATCAGTAAAGGCAGGAAATATTGTTGTTCTAGCGGATAATGAGCTAAGAATGGGGCAAACGGAAAATCCCCGGGAAAAAATGTAACAAAAATTAAAATTGTCCACTAAGACATAATGGTTAAAACTTAACATATTGGACGCTAACAATGAGGTAGATAATAACACAACTAGCCAAATTGTTAGCTTTTTATTTTAATCTGTTCGTATTATATGAAGAATCTAATCTGACATTCAGTTTTCATTGGATTTAATCCAACCAACGTATTCATAGCTTTCTATTAAAAACCAACGTAATTCATCAAATTTTCAAAAACCTATCCATAGTAATCCTACATTTTAACCGTGAATATGGTATACTATCGTTAATTTAATCTTCATGAGCCCAAATTCAGTTGACAGAACTAGGCTTGGGGATTTTAATTTGTCCGCAGATGTAAACGTATACTTTTTAGAAAGAAATTTTTGAAAGGAACATCATTAATGGCCTCGGAAAGTATTTTAATTGTTGAAGACGATTTAGGGATACAAAAATTGTTGGCACTATATTTTGAAAAAAGAGGATATGACGTTGAGATTGCCGATGATGGTAAGGCAGCAATGGAAATACTTAAAAATAACTCTATTGATATTATTGTGTTAGACATAGAAATGCCTTTAATGGACGGCTATGAAGTTTGTCAAAAAGTACGTGCGTATTCAGATATTCCGATTATTTTTATTAGTAATAATCGGATGATTGAGGATAAATTAAAAGGGTTAAATCTCGGTGGAGATGATTATATAACCAAGCCGTTTGATTTTGAGGAATTGCATGCACGAATAAAGTCTAATTTACGTCGATATCAATTATTAACAAATCAATCAAAAGTATTCCGTGCAGATAATCATTCAGTGGAAATCAATGTTGAATCAAAAGAATGTTTCATAAATGGTAAGAAAATTGAATTAACAGCAATTGAAACGGATATTTTAATGTTGTTGGTTGAGGAGCCAAATCGGGTTTTCAGCCTTGAACAAATATATGACGGTGTATGGGGACATGACCATATAGGAGATCCACTAACGGTTAAAGTTCATATTAAAAATTTACGTAATAAAATTGAAAAGGATTCAACAAATCCAACCTTTATTGTGACGGTCAGGGGATTTGGTTATCGATTTAATTTTGAAAATGAAACATGACCATTGTTAGAAGACCCTCCCCAATAATTTTTAATCGGGAACCCCTATAAAAAAGCTAAATACATTTAAAAATGGTGAATAACACCGTAGAGGTGACAAAAAATTGTTGCAAAACCTTTTACAATTTAAAGTAATGATTCTTATTGTTGCTTTTTTTGTTGTCCTTTCAAATGACACGATACATGCGACAGAACAGCAGCCCAGTGAAAATCTACTAATCATTAATGATGAGACACAAGAAGAAGATTTATATGAAACTTTATTACTACTCTCCGATAATAATGGTGAAATCCCTATCGAGGATATTGCCTTTGGAAAATATAACCATGAATTTGTGACATCAGAGGAATTCTCGACAAAGATTGGCTTTTTTCACATAGGAAAATGGCTAAAGTTGGATATTGAAAATCAATCAATTCAAGAGGATTGGATTATAGAGTTTGCTTTTCCACTCATTTTTAATATCGAGGTCTATACGGAAGATGAAAATGGTATTCAACAAATCGTTTCATCGGGGGCTAATTACCCTTTTCAAGATCGATTTTTGAATCATCGAAATTTCTTATTTCCTTTAGATTTAAAATCAGGGGAAAAGAAAACTTACTTCATGTTTGTAGAAGGTGGTGCTGACCTACATCCACCAATAAAAATATGGAATAAAGACAATTTTATAAAATCCTCAAATAAAGAAACGGCGTTTTTAGGTTTATTTTACGGTATGATCATCATTATGATTTTATATAACTTTTTCTTATTTATAGGTACGAGGATGAAATCATATCTATATTATGTGATTGCTATATCGGCAACATTGATTGCTCAAATGTCTTTAAATGGTCTGGCTTTTAAATATATATGGCCACAATTTCCCGATTGGAATAAAATAGCTGTTCCTTTTTGGGTGAGTATCAGTTGTATCGTAATCTTGTTATTTACAAAGGAATTTCTATATACGAAAAAACATATACCATTTTTTCGTTATATCGTGATAGGGTTAATGGGATTAAATAGTCTAACAATCATGACATTGTTCTTCTTCCATTATCTGGCACTGAACTTAATGTTTGCTGTGACATTTTTAACCTTCTCAAGTACTATTACTGTTGCGTTCATTAGTTTAAAAAGAGGAGTAAGAGAGGCAAGGTTTTTTGTAGTTGGCTGGTTAATATTTTTAACTGGGGTATTTATCACAATTTTAGGAAGGGCAACAATTATTCCTTATACATTGTATGTCGAATATGCTGGGCAAGGAGCACTAGTTATTGAGGTCGTGTTATTGTCGATTGCATTAGCGGATAAAATTAATATTATGCGAGTGGAAAAATCGAAAGCCGAAAAACGTGCGATAGAAAACCAACAACTGGCATTGGAAAATTTGAAAAAAGCCGATGAATTAAAAAATGAATTTTTAGCTATCACTTCCCATGAACTAAGAACCCCTTTATATGGCATGATTGGGATTGCCGAGTCATTAAAAGGTGGGATTAGTGGAAATTTGCCCAAAAAGGCGCGTAAGCAATTAGATTTAATTGTCATGAGTGGTAATCGATTAACCCATATCGTCAATGATATTTTAGATTTTTCAAAATTGAAGCATCATCGAATGGTGATACACCCAAAACGAGTTAATATAAAGCGGCTAATTTCCATCGTTTTTGACTTAAGTCACCCATTATTAAAAGGTAAGAACCTGACATTAATAAATGATATTCCCGCATCGATTCCAGATGTGTTAGCAGACCAAAATCGTCTGCAACAAATTTTGTATAATTTAATAGGGAATTCAATCAAATTTACTACCCATGGTGAAATTAAAGTTACTGCAGAAATTGTCGGAGATAAAGTAAAAGTAAGTATTTCTGATACGGGAAAAGGGATTCATGAAGAGGATTTAAAAGTGATATTTGAGCCATTTAAACAAGTAGAATCTACCCATTCGAGGGAATCCTCTGGTACTGGTATTGGTTTAAATGTGACAAAAAAGTTAGTTGAATTACATGATGGGGAGTTAACGGTCGAATCCGATGTTGGAAAAGGGTCTGTTTTCAGCTTTACACTTCCTTTCGCGGAGGAAAATACGGAGTCAATAGAAAAAGTGAAACAATCTATCAGTCTAGTAGAAATTGCCGAACCACCAGTAGTTACAACTGAGAAATTGAAAAATAAGCCAGCCATGAAAGTATTAATAGCTGATGATGAACCTATTAATCTCCAGGTATTAATCAATCAATTGACCCTAGAAGGATTTGATGTCATTCCCGCTAAGAATGGGATGGAAGTATTAAATCTGGTAGGAAAACATACTTTTGATGTCCTTATTTTAGATATTATGATGCCAAAAATCTCCGGATTTGATGTTTGTGAAAGGTTAAGAAAAACGTATTCGTTACTAGAATTGCCGATTTTAATGTTAACAGCAAAAGATCAAGTACAGGATAAAATTATGGCTTTTGAAGTAGGGGCAAATGATTATTTAACGAAACCTTGTGATAAGGAAGAATTGTTATCAAGGGTAAAAACGTTGACACATTTAAGATGGATGAATCAAGAATTAAAGATGTTAAATATACAATTGGAGGCAAAAGTAACAGACCGTACGAAAAAATTAAAGCTAGCTAATGAAGATTTATCGCAAACTAATGTAAAGCTAATGGAAATGGCGGAGTCAAGACGTAATCTTCTAGCAAATATCGCACATGAGTTAGGTACACCAGTCACCTTAATTCACAGCTATGTTCAATCATTGCAGGATGGGATTATTACGGCTGACGATGAATATTTTCGTAAGCTAGTCGACGATAAAATAAAAGTATTAGACCGGTTAATTAATGATTTAGCTGATTTATCACGATTAGAAGAGGGAGGGGCCATTCTAGATTTCAAAGAATATGATTTATACGAGTGGCTTGAAAAAGTGTTTCATAAGATTTCTTTCGATGTTAAAACATTAGAAAGGAAAATAATAAAACAAGACATTCCATTTACAAAACGGATGTATCGGGGTTTTTTTGATACGGAAAGAATGGATCAAGTCTTTACCAACATCATTTCCAATGCAGTTAAAATTACTTCAGAGGAAAATGGCGAAATAGCAATCAGGGCTTCCATTGACGATGAACAAGAGGGTGTCATTATTGCAATAAGTGATAATGGAAAAGGGATTAATGAAGCCAATAAACCATTTATATTTGACCGTTTTTATCGAAAAAAATATAGACCTTTGGCAGATCATCAGGAAGATGGTACTGGCTTGGGATTGGCGATTGTCAAGGAAATCATTCAAGGCCATAACGGAAAAATATGGGTGGAAAGTCAAGTAGATGTAGGGACGACTTTTTATATATCATTACCAATCAAAATTGCCCATAAAGAGATTAAGAAACAAGTAAACTAGCTTACATAAAATGGGTAAAAAAATTTTAAAAAATTTCATCGTCTTTACGTAATTTTAACCTTTGGAAAGTATAATTAAAAATAAGAAGGTTGGTGGTAAGTAGAACAACAATAAATGTCAGTTTCAAATTCAGCGGGGATACGGGAAAAATGAGCGTTGAAAGGTGCATATATACTAGATTCAAAGAAGGATGAGTTGAAAAACACTTCAAATTGATAGCTATTATATGAAGTAATTTGAGGGGTTATATTTTTCATCCAAGATTTCATACAATCAATTGATGATTCTCTTTGCTACATTTTTTGAATATATTAAAAAGGAGCGATACACATGGGAAAGTTTCTTAAATTTGAAAGAATGATTACCCCAATTTTTATCCAAATTGTCTTTTGGATTGGATTTATTGCCATTATAATTGCTGGATTTGCAACAGCTATTATGGGCATTTTCTCTGATACCGGTAAAATTGTCATGATATTATCTGGAATTGCGACGGTGTTTATTGGACCAATTATTTTACGGGTTTATTGTGAAATTTTGATTGTTATATTCAAAATGCAAGGATCCTTAATAGACATTCGTGAGGCGTTAAATAATTCTAATCGTCCTACATCACCAACACCGACGCCAACGCCAACACCGCCACCGAGTCCGGCACCTAGTCAGACGTCGTCACAAAGTAGTCAACCGTCAGATGCTGACGTGTTATTGTAATTCGTTACGATTTTGTTAAGTATAAACATTTGTTTTATATCATCAGGATTATTTCGAAAATGTGAATATATAATTTGTTGAAAGGGTTGATCAATCACTATGTCTTTAATGAAGTTAATTACAAAAACAATGCCATTCATATTCATGAGAATTTTAATTTATGCGTTATTTGGTGTGGCATCATTTATTGCTTTAGGAATTATGATCGGTATTGGCTTTTTAGTATTTAAAATGTTTGGGGAAAGTTCCATTGCTGTGATTATCATTATGATTGCTACGATAGGTGGAATTTTTGGGTTATTAAGGTTTATTGAACGTTATGTGTTGTACATGGTCAAAATGGGTCACATCGCAGTTATTGTAGAACTACTCAGAACTGGAGAAATTCCACAAGGTAAAGGTATGATTGCTTATGGAAAGGATACAGTGAAGGAAAACTTCGGTGCTTCAAACGTTGCTTTTGTTGTCGACAAAATGGTTTATGCAGCCGTAAGACAAATTCAGCGATGGATTATGAGGGTTGGGAACTTTTTCAGTTTTATTCCGGGTTCCAAAAATATCATTTCTATCATCAATGCAATCATGTCGGTGAGTTTAAATTACATTGATGAAGCCATTATGAGTTATGTTTTCTTACAAAAGAGTAAACAAAAAGACGAAACAGTATGGAAGTCAGCTTCCGACGGGGTTGTTCTCTATGCCCAGAGTTGGAAAGGTGTTTTAAAAACAGCTACCGGTTCCGTTGTGTTCATTTACTTATTTAATATTATTATTTTCGTTGCTTTCCTCGTTCCATTTTTGTTTGTCTCGAAACTCATTTCTTCTGGTAATGAAGGGTTAGGATTTTTCATTGGTTTTATCGCCTTAATGGGTGCCGGAGTAGTTACGACAATGTTAAAACGTGGTTTAATCGATCCAATCGTAATGATTGCGATGATTCGTACGTATCAAGTTGGTATTAAAGACCAAGAGCCAAAAATCGATCTACAACAAAAATTACTTGGTGTATCATCAAGGTTTAAAGCACTATTTAACAAATCAAAAGAAGAAGAGGCAGCTGCAGGGAACAATCCACCGCCAGCTGCGGAAAACTAACATTTATTACATGACGTGACGTGAAAATTTCAAGGGCCACTACTATTTCGGTTTTTTACTGAAATGGTGGTGGTTTTTTAGTGTGAATGTGGTTGTTTGGATGGATGATTGGGATTCCGTACGGCTGATTGGAGAATTGATAATCGTTGTACTGGAAATTGGAAGTAACGGTTGGTAGTGAATATTCATTTTCGATTACCAATATTGGGTGAAAATTAGCGAATGGTAATCTAAACTCCTTTTTCATTACTAATCATGGATTAGTTTCGTGTAATGGTAATGCATATTCATTTTCAATGATTAAATGACAATAGCAGGTCCATTGTCTATCGTTTCACACATTTCACATACTGTAACACATCTTTATAATAAGTATGACTATCAACAATTTCTAGGGGCGATTGCTCAATTAACTTACGTGTATCACGGTTTAAATGACATCCCCCAGCAAGTAGCTTCCATACAGGATTAAGCATATTTTGTGTCAATTTAATAAAAGGACGTTCTACCTTTACATGTTCCAAAAATAAAACTGTGGCACCCGGTTTTGCAACACGAATAACTTCATTTATCGCTTGTATAGGATCAGGAATGGTACAAAAAACAAGCATACAAATAATCGTATCAAATTGGGCATCAGAAAAAGGCAGATTTTCTGCTTTTTCTTCGTATAAATGAATCGTGGCCTTGGCTTCTGCTTGCTTTATTTTAGATCGTTTTAAATGATGACGATTCGGTTCGATAGCATGGACAACCCCTACTGATTCCGAACGATATAATGGGAAGTTGATACCCGTCCCGGAACCAATTTCCAATACTTCACCTTTTGATTGGGCAATGACTTTTTCTCGTATCTTCTGAAACCTTGAAGCGGAAATAGACGCCATGAATCGATCATATAGCTTTGCACCTTGTTTACCCATCCTATTCACCCTTTCCTTCTGAGAAAAATTAATCGCACAAAAATGTATAAAATAATCCCGACAATAGCACCACTACTATCAATCAATACATCCCTAACTTCACCACTTCTACCAGGTATAAACACTTGATGTATTTCATCAGAAATCGCATAAACTACACAAACAATGATTGCAACGATACTATCTTTTTTCCATTTTCCCTGTCTAAACAATGCTTGTATGACAAAAATACCTAACAATAAATAGGCAGTAAAATGGGCACTTTTACGAATCCAGAAATGCAATAACTCTTCCGGAACGTCCAATGGAAAAACATTTGAAAAAATATTAATCATGAGACTCATAAAACCAGTGCTAAGTTCACTGGATTCAGAAGCGGTTTGATGGGACAAGTAAAAAATGACAGCCATCCAAATGATAACAATTGTCCAAGATAATAGATTCAATTTAATCGAAGTTTTTTTCATTAACATTCATCCAAATTCAAATTATAGTTAACGAGTAGATTTTTTCGTCATTTCTTCATACCATGATTCAATTTCCGGATTCATCGGGGTGTCTAATTCCTCCAATGTTTGTTGTAATTGACGATACTGTTGCTCCACCAACAAACGATAATTGAATTGATGGTAGATTTTCATTAACGAAAACTGAGCTTGCTCATCTTCTGGTATCTGCCCGGAAATTTTTCTATACCATTCTTCCGCTTTGTCTAAATTATTATTTTGACGATAAAAATGAGCCATTTTATGAGCGACCTCTGCCCATTTTATATTCAATCTGTATTGCTCTGAAGCAAGCCACATATAATTTTCGTTTTCCAAATATCCACCCTTATAAAGTGCCATCGTTGTTTCATAAGCATTTATCGTATCTTCAGAAATGGGAGGCAGATTCTCCACCAGTTCGCTCCATTCATAAATGTCAATTTGCACATTATTTGTCGTTAAAATATACCCATCCATCACATTTTTGATTGAAATATGATTTTCATATGTATGTAACGTATTTCGAATGTGATATACCGTCGTATACAGTTGAGGAAAGGCTTTATCAGGTTCAAAATCGGACCAAATAAGTTCAATAAGCGTCGATTTACGAACAAGCTCACCACGATGATGCAACAAATATAGAAATACTTCCTTTGCCTTGGATGTTCTCCATTTAATAATTTCCGATTTATTATTCTCCATTTTAATAGAAAATTCATGACATAATTGAATTTGAAGGATATTAGTGCTAGGTTTCCTATCGACTATGGCCCTTTTCATGGCTGTTTCAATTCGATCAATCGTTTGTTTTAATCTATTTACCTCAGCTGGTTTAATAATATAATCAATCGCATTCAACTCAAATGCCTCCACAGCATATTGGCTAAATGCCGTGACAAAAACAATATGAATTTGTGGATTAATCGCTAAAATTAACTCAGCCAATTCTAACCCATTTAAATGGGGCATTTCAACGTCTAAAAAAGCAATATCAATGTCTTCTACAATTGACTCTAATTGGTGGATATCAATTTGAATGTACTTCTCAACTATCGTTATTGAACCGATATCTTGCAATTTTCGCTCTAAAAATTCTAGTGCAAGCTGCTCATCATCTACTAAAATCGCCTTCAATTTCTTCACCACCTTATGTTATGAAACTCCTAATGATTCCCCTATTTCTATTTTATCGAATATAAAACCTAATGTATAACATTATGAGTCTATATTTTAATGCAGATTTTAAAATATAACAATATAGACATAAACAATGAAAAGAGTGGTTTTATATAGTCCCTTTTGCCCAAAAATAGAGAAAAAATATATGATATAATGCGGATTATGTAGAGAATTTGTAGTACTAACGTATATATAATGGACTGGTAAGCTTAAAAATAAAAAAATATTAAAAAATGAGATAGGGTAGGGGAGATTTTTAAATGAGTCAAAGAGTAAGTATCATGTTCGTCTTTTTACTAGTCATGCAAACAGTATTAAGTGGATTGAATTTGCAGGCTAGTACAGTAGATGCTACTGGCAATGAGAATATCGAATTATCATTGCAAAATGTCAAAGACGAAAATGGTGAAATTATCGATCTCGACGAAGAGAGAGGAAGATGCAGATGTCACAGTTTCCGTTGCATGGAAAATCAATGGAACAGTTGAAGCAGGAACAACGGGAACACTAGAATTGCCAGATGGCCTGGTAGTTACCGAGGGGCAATCAGGAGATATCGTTGTTGATGGGAGTTTGTTGGAAGACGCACCATCTATTTTCGATGATCAATCTGTAGAACCCGGTGAGGAAGAAATAGAAGAAGTAGAGGAAGAAGAGGAAACAAATGAATTAATTAATGAACAGAAGGTCGTTGAAGATGTGCAGATTGGTCAATTTAATGTATCAGAAGATGGAAATCTATCGGTCGCAATTAGTAGAAATGTAGATTTAGAAGTTCATGGAGATATTGTTTTAAATGCTATTCTAGAGGGGCATAAAAACAAAGGCATGTTCTTTATGTCGGCAAATAGTAACAATGTTCCTTTCAATAGTGGAAGTGAAATTACAGAGAACTTCGAAATTAATAGCGTAAGAATGTTTACTAATCCTGATGAGAATGGTAAAAAAACAGGTGATTCTGAGGAAATACCAGATTTCCGTCCATCAACTGATGAAAGTCTGTCTATTGAATTTAACTGGGAGCTGGATGGAGGTCACAATTATTCTGCTGGAGACTTTTATACATTTGATTTGCCAGATGTTTTCTTATTTGGGGACGAGGATTTAACTGGAGAATTAACCAATGAAGAAGGTGTTCCAGTAGCAGATTATCTTGTCACCACCGAGGGTAAGGTTACTTTCACATTTAATGATCAAATTAATGAAGGCAAAGGCTATGAAGGTGACTTTTTCGTCTGGAAAAAATTCGATAAAAGTAAATTAAAAGAAGGAACAAAGCAAGACATTAAATTTGAAATTGATGGAGACTCCATCGCTATTCCCGTTCACTTTAAAAAAGATGAAGGTAATAACATTAATAAAAATGGAACACCGAAAAAAGATGATGTAGAAAATAATCGTAATTCTGATTCTATTGAATGGATAGTAGACTTTAACTTGGATGAGAAATCCCTAAATGGTGTAACTCTCATTGATACACTTCCAGCAGGTTTAATAATCGTTGATACCTCAATTGAAATTTATGAATTAACTGTTAATTTGGATGGTACAGTTAATTATGATGTGGTAGAAGATAAGGTAACTGACAAAACTCCGGTTATAGATGGTCAATTACTGGAGATTGACTTTGGTAAAATTGACGGTGCATATCGTGTAATTTATCAAACGAGTGTACCTACACCTTCTGGAGAAAATCCAGATTATAATCCTAGATATGAAAACCAAGTTGAAATAACAAACAAGGATAATAATGAAACATTAAAAGATAATGATAGTGTAAACATATCTTTTAACGAACCATTAAACAAGAATTCAATAGGTTATATTAAGGAAAATCAAGAAATAAGATGGGAAATTGAATATAATTTTAATGAGCAGTCTATTGATAAAGACGACGCAGTATTAATTGATACGTTTAATATTGAACATCAGGAATTAGATATTGGCTCATTTGAGGTATTTAAAGTAGATATTGACCCGAGCGGAAAACCGGTTAATGAGGAACAAGTAGATAGCTTAAAATATAATGTGGTCGATTTTACGGATCCGAATGATCTAAGTGTTGGTGGTTTTGAGTTTTCATTTACTGAAGATATTGATAGTGCCTTTATTATTAAATATAAAACAACTGCTACAGAAAGAGTATATGAAGATAGTTTTAAAGTTAATAATAAGGTGGAAATTGAAGACGGTCCTGAAAAAGATGCAGAGCAAGAGATTCATCAAGTTATATTCGATAAAAATAACGGAAAAATTGATTATGAAAACAAAATAATTACTTGGACTATCACTGTAAATCAAGATGGATATGACATGACCAATGTAGTTATTACTGATAGTTTTAGGGATCAGGGATTGACATTTGTAGAAAATTCACTTGAGACTAATCCAAACTTATCAGCTAATTTAGGATATGAATTAAATGTTGATAGCGATGAGGAAGGATTTGAATTAAAATTAGGTAATATAGAAGAGAAACTTGTTATTACTTATCAAACAGCATTTGATCCAACTCACTTTGATTTTGAAAATGTTCAGACTGCAAATTATAAAAATGAAGCAACGTTGGATTGGGATGAAATAGATGATTCTAAACCAGATATGATAAAAACCGGTACATTAACACCGAATGATTTAATGAAACATAATGGTGCAAAAACAGCTGAATATGATGCAACTGAAAAGGTAATTACGTGGACAATTGATATTAACTACAATCGTCATACAATTAATCAACCTGTTGTGACAGACTTTTATTCTGGTGAACAAAACTTTGATGCTAATTCATTAAAAGTAGAAAGGCTACAAATTAATTCAGATGGGACAGTAGAAGTTATAGATAATTCAGAGTTTGAAAATTTTGATTTGGATTCAGAAGTTACCGACAATAATCGTAATGGATTTAAATTGACTTTTAACGAAGGAATTTCAGAACCATATCGTATTACTTATCAAACAAATCTTAAAGGCCTTCCGGTTGAAGAAGAATACAATAATAAGGCGACCCTTTTTAATGCTGAGGAACCAGGTAATATTCTGCTAGAAAGAGATGCAAAAGTAAGACCCAAGTTTGGAGATAAGAATTCGCATAAGGAAGTTAGTCAAGATGGAAGGACAGCAAACTGGATACTCAATATTAATAGAAACAAGTCTTTTATTGAAGATGCAATAGTTATAGATGAGTTATCGGATAATCAATTTTATTATCAAGATAGTTTTGTGTTATATGAAACTATTGTTGATGAAGAAGGAAATATAACTCAAGGAAACCCTGTTGATGAGTCTCAATATGACCTTAAATTTTCTGTTGATACTGATACTTGGAAAGAATCTTTTAAATTGGATTTTGATGGTTCTATTGAAGAAGCATATATTTTAACATATGACACATATATCAATGCAAAGAATGGAGAGGAAATCTCTAATAATGCTTTTCTTTATGAAACAGGTGAAGACGATGCAAATGATGAAGCAAGTCAGGAATATGAAGTTAGTTTCCAAGGTGGGGCAGGAGGTTCCGTCTTTTCAACTGGTGGAATGAAGTTTAGTATTAAGAAGGTAGATGCTGATAATTCTATGCCACTTAAAGATGCAAAATTTGAATTGTATGATGTAACAGGGGTAAATTTACTTGAAACGATAACTACCGATGATAATGGAGTTGCAACTACTGAGGGAGAATATAAATTTGGGAAATATTTGATAAAGGAAATCGAGGCTCCAGAGGGATATTTTATTTCCGATGAATATGAACAAGGTAAAGTAATTATATTTGATAAGGACTCCAATGACGATTCGATTATATATGAGGTTGATGATAATGAAGAAAAAATTGATGAGCCTTATACCTTCACTAATACTGAAGGAAAATGGGATGTTAAATTACTAAAAATAGATAGTGTTACTAATGATGAGTTATCAGGTGCTACTTTTGAATTATATGATGTCAGGAACCTTAATGATCCAATTGAAATAAATGGAGAAACACAAATTGAAACGAATCAAGATGGTGAAATATTCCTTGAGAATCTAGAACCTGGTGATTATCAATTTGTTGAAATTGAGGCGCCTTACGGTTATCTTCTAGATGATGAACCGATTGAATTTACAATTAAAGAAAAGCCAGTAGAATTAGAAAGGTTGGATTTTAAAAATACTGCAATTGAAAGAATTGAAATTAGCGGTGAGAAGCAATGGATTGAGGCAGATGACCAATATCGTCCTGGGTCAATAGTGGTACATTTATTACGAGATGGTGAAGAGTTTGAAAAGCAAATTGTTAAACCAAACGATAGTGGAGAATGGAAATATTCATTTACGGATTTACTTGCGACAGATCCTTCAGGAGAAACTTATGATTATACTGTTAAGGAAATAGAAGTTCCAGGATATGAAACAGAAGTTTTAGAAAATAACATATACAACACTCAAAACACAACAGAAATCTTTGGTTCAAAAACATGGCTTGATAATGATGATGCAACTGGTGATCGTCCAGATTCAATTACTGTTCAAGTATTAAAAGATACAGAAGTTATTCAGGAGAAAGAAGTTGAAGTGGATCAGTATGGTGATTGGACATACACATTCACAAACTTACCAACCCATGATCAATATGGTGAAGAAATAGAATACAAGATTAATGAATTACCTGTTCCGGGATATTCTACAGAATACGATGGAAATGACATTATTAATACTCGTACAGATATAATCGATGTTGCAGGAACAAAAACATGGCATGAAGTTGACAAACGATATCGCCCAGATAGCATTACAGTTCAATTACTGGCAAATGGCGAAGTCGAAAAGGAACAACAAGTAACGGCTAAAACAGATTGGAACTATGGGTTTTATGAGCTTCCTGCTTACGATGAAGATGGAATAGCGATTGTTTATGGAATAGCGGAAGTACCATTGCCAGGTTATGAAACAGAAGTGAACGGATATGATATGACGAATACACAATTGACAAAGGATATTACCGTAACGAAAACATGGAAAGGTGACAACGAGGAAATACGTCCAAATTCGATAACATTACACCTTTATGCAGATGGCGTTAAGGTAGATACGATAAAAATGACGGAAGAAACTGGTTGGAAATACACTTTTGAACAATCACCAGTTTATAATGAAAACAGTGAAGAAATTGAGTACACAATAGAAGAAGACCCAGTTAATCAATATGAAACAACGATTAATGGATTTGACATAACAAATACGTTTACTCCGGATAAAACAGACTCGGAAATTCCTAAAACCGCCACACCATACTACAACATGCTTTTGATTGGAATGTTAATCATGGCATTTGGGGCACTCATCTTTGTATGGTATCGGACGAGAAGACGAGCATAAATTTTGTTAAATAAATTTTAATCCCTTTTGAGTTAATGGACTTAAGAAATTCCTCAGACTCAAAGGGGATTTTTTTCAATTAAATCAACCTAACCCGCAAATCAAAAAATCACAGGAAAAGTTCCTCATCATTGACAACGTTGCGACATATGAAATAGTATATGATAAACTGTCAATAACGATCTATAATGAAGTAATTAAAATTCAAAACGAAATGACGTCCCAACATTCAACAAAGAAGGGCTTCAATGGAGGATGTGTGTGCATGGAATTTTTTGATATATTAATTAGGGTTTACTGAACAT
>DKGO01000071.1 GCA_002453315.1 Caryophanales bacterium UBA6768
TATGCAAAAAACTCAGGTGTATCTTGATTAACATGAAATGTGTCGATTCCACGTTCAATAATCATATCCACTTTTAGTTCTTCGCAATTGGAGGTTATTTCATTTAACCGGGATTCAATAATGACAAGTATTCTTTCATTATCAGACGAAATCCTCATATGATTGTAGTAATGATCACTTTTTTTATTTCTTACTACTTCATACGAAATGAAATTTAACTTATCCAAGTTAGATGTTATAGGGTCGTTTTTGTGTACATAAATATGGTTAATCATTGTCATTTTTAAGAAAATAGCTTCGGATTCTGATAATTCCGTTTCGACAATATCTAATTTATTTTGAAATGCGGAGATAACTTCATTAACTGATTGTAATGGTCGAATCTCTTGGGAATATTGCTGCTTCAAATATGTTTTATATTCTTCATGATCCACGTCATCACCTCAATAAGCAAAATAACCTCTTACGGATATCATATCCTAAGAGGTTATTTCAATAATCTATATTTTAAAACTACATTGAATCCCAGCTAAGCCCCAAGTCGGGGATTCCAATCAGGGCATTCCCACCATCGCCACGCTAAGAGGAGGGAGTTTTCTGACTATAATGCCAATAAATTAGAGTATAGAATTTATAATCCACATTTTAATTGTGCTCCACAACTCGTACATGTGTTACAACCACCAACTTCTGCAACATGTCCTTTACGACAGACCGGGCATTGATCGCCAATTTCAGAGCCAATTGTTACATTAGTATTTTTTAACTCTTGAATAGTATCCATAATAACGACCTTTTGTTGTACCCTGTCTTCATATTCATCATATAATACTTCATCGAAGTTCAGTTGGTTATCCATTTCTGTTTGTTCAGCTTTTAAAGTGAGTACTTGAGAATCCCGGCTACCATCTACGTAAACAGTCCCACCTTTAGCACCACCACGATAGAGTCTTTCATAAACACTTTGTACCTGTTCAACCGTATAACCTTTTGGTGCATTGACAGTTTTTGAAATAGAACTATCTATCCAACGTTGTATAACACACTGTGTATCCGCATGTGCCTCCGGGGTTAGTTCCATTGCTGAAATAAACCACTCTGGCAGTGAATTAATATCTTTATCAGGATGTTCATCTAAATATTCTTGCACAATTTTCGCATTCACTTCAATGAATTTACCCAGTCTACCACTTCGGAAATATGAAAAGGAGAAGTATGGTTCCAAACCTGTACTTACACCCACCATAGTACCAGTTGATCCGGTTGGTGCTACAGTTAACAAATGTGAATTACGAATTCCGTATTCAAGTATGTCTTGACGTATATCGTCTGGTAATTTTTTCATAAATCCTGTATTAATAAATGCTTCCCGCAATGCCCTTGTTTCATCCTCATTGTCTCCTATTAGAAATGGAAAGCTTCCCTTCTCTTTGGCAAGTTCTATGGAGGCACGATACGCTGAAACAGCAATTGTTTTAAAGATTTCATCAACTAGTTCATTACCTTTTTCCGAACCATAAGTTGTTTCACAATAAATTAATAAATCATGTAATCCCATCACACCAAGACCGATTCTTCTTTCACCGAGGGCTTGTTTTTTATTTTCTGATAAAAAATATGGTGTGGAATCAATAACATTATCTTGCATACGAACACCAATAGCGACAGTTTCTTTTAATTTCTCATAATTGACTGTTTTATTTTCCTTGTCAGCCATTTCAGCTAAATTAACAGCAGCCAGGTTACAAACTGAGTAGGGAGCCAACGGTTGCTCGCCACAGTTATGAACTACCATTCCATTGGCAATTAATGAATCTGTTACTGGTTCAGTGATGTCATAAACCTCAACTTCCGGCCCTTCGGTCACACTTTCAACAACACTTATAAATTTTTCTCTTTTGCGTGAAGAAAGTGGGACTAATTTTAATGCTTCTTCTTTTCTTGTAATATATTTAAAACCGATGATTTCTTTGAACACTGCTAAATTATTGCCAGATATAATTAGTTCATAGAATGGATGGCTATTATATACACGTTCCTTCCCATCAACGGTTACATAATGAAATTGTGCTTGATTTGTTTTATGTCGGCTATATATCTTCCCATGGATTCCAAAGTTTAATAATAAAAGTTGTACATCTTGTAATAACTTTTTAGACGATGATGTTAATCTGGCTGTACGTCGGTTAGGATCATTTGTATAGACAGTCCCATCTGCAGAAAATAAAGCACGAAGATAAGTAATGACTTCTTTTTCACTACTAGTGTAAATAATATTTGGTACTCGTTTATCAAACGGTTTACATCTTTTCACACCATAATTTTCTAACGTTTTTGTAAATTGTTTACTATTATACCCAATTTGAAAAGTTCCATTTTCTCTTTCGTGAATTTTAGCTTTAAGACCACTAATCTCTTCCCCAGCATCTATTATTTTTGAAATAATTTCAACATCTTCTTTACCAAAAACCATTCCTACCCTACCATCTTTAGCTAACCAACCATCTCCTGTTAGCCAACCAAGGAACAATGCCATATCTTGCCCTATTGTTTCATCTATGGAAAACATTCCTTGCCCTGATTGAATATAAACGATATCTTCATTTTTTAAGTCTTTCGCTTCTATCCAACCTTTTTCAGTATAAATCCTATGTTCAGGTGTTACTTGTAATTCTTGCCCATTTTTTAAATTGATTGTTAATGTTTCTCTTATGCCTGTTGGAAAAACGGTTGCTTGTCTCATCGTCGTCCCCGGAACTTGATAACTTCTGCCGTTGACAACTTGCTCTGCTTCATATAAACGATTGTCTGTAGCAACCTGGAAATTATTCTTTCCTACTTTTTCATACAATTCTTCAATAGTCATCAAACCAAACTCAGTTGATATTCTTGTATCAGGGTGAAAACACGGATTAGTCGCCACTACTTGTTGTCCATAACTTGCTGCATTAGTCTGTTCATTAGCATTATCGATGAAGAAAATACCCGGTTCCGCTGAATATGTGGCACAAATATTTATTAAATTCCATAATTCCTTCGCGCGAATTGTTCGGTAAATACGAACCCGATGTCCTTTTTCTTGCCATGCACGCACATCACCAATCTCATGCCACGTATTATTATAGATTGCCATTTCCTCTTGGTTATAGTTTTCAACATCTGGAAAGCGCAATTCATAATCAGTATCATTTTCAACTGCTTCCATAAATTCCTTCGTTAAACAAACAGATATATTAGCACCAGTTAAAAAGTCTGAATGATGGACACTATACGTACCACCCGTCATTAATTTTTGTTGTGCCTCTTTAATTGCCTCGCGAGTAAATCCACCCAAACCAGGCATTGCTTTGTAATTAACAATTCCTTGATACAAATCTTGTTCCGTTTCAGTTAAAGGAGTAAAATTTAATTTTTCATTTGCTAATTGTTTAATTTGCCCATCTTCGGTATTTTCAATTAAATATCTTAAAATCCTTGGATTTTGCATTTTGGAAATAATAAATTCAACAATGTCTGGATGCCAGTCTGCAAGCATGATCATTTGTGCCCCTCTACGGGAGCCACCTTGTTCAACGAGGTGAGTTAATTTTGCAATATCATCGAGCCATGAAACTGATCCAGAAGACTTCCCATTAACACCCTTTGCAAGCGTATTGCGTGGCCTTAATGTTGACCCATTTGTACCTACACCTCCACCACGTGACATTATTTCCATCACTTGTTTACGATGGTCGGAAATTCCCTCACGTGAATCCTTAACAAATGGCATGACATAACAATTAAAATAAGTCACATCAGTTTCGGAACCTGCACCATAAAGTACCCTGCCAGCAGGAACGAAATTTAAATTGGAAAGTTCTTTTGAAAAATCTTGAAATACTTTTTCTTGTATTTCTTTTGTTTTTTCAACTGATGCTAAGCCAGTTGCATTACGTTTTGCAATTTGCTCGTAATATATTTCTAACGGCTTGTCAATCACATTTAAAGAACGAGTTACAATACCTGTTTCTATTTCTGACTGATTTTCTAGCACATGGAGAAATTCCTCTGACACCTTAATACTAGCTTCATTAGTTTCCCAGTTAATCGATTCGATGATTCCATAACCACGGGCCGGAAATTTAGGATCTGCTTTAACAGTTAATACGACAAAATCCCCGATTTTTAGCGTTTTCTTTTCTGTATCTTTAAATGCGTAACGATCAAGCATAACCAATCTCGATACACCTTCATGTGTCATTTTCATTTCAGATGAAATTGGATGAACTTGCGGAAATAATTTAATATCTTCATTTAACTGCTGCACATTAATTATTTCCTTAGATTTTGTTAGAACCGACATCGTTATTCGCTCCTTCTCTTTTCTATGTATAAAATAATATTCTACTAGTAATATACACAATTATGATAAGAAAATCAATATGTTGTGTAAAAATAATTCTAATTTACTATATATTGTATTGTCAAGCAATTTAAATGAACAAATAAATGTTAATATTTCCATGTAAAAGGTAAAAAAATAGTTTGAAGAATAGAAAGAAATTTGAAAAAAAGTATTATTATTCATATAATTAAAATGGTATGAATTTGAGAAACTTCGCTAAAATGCATGATTGCAATTATTGTTGACAATATATTATAATGAATACAAATTTATTGTCATATACTTTACAATGGAATAAAGGCATTATAAAAGGGAGTTATTATATAAATATGGAGGATTAAAGATGACAGCTTACTTAATTATTGTTTTAGTCATTTTAATTGGATATACAATTTTCCGTCATTTTCGACAAAAAGCTTTTACAAACATGTTAACTCAGGAACAATTTATTGAAGGATATCGAAAAGCACAATTAATTGATGTAAGAGAACCTTCAGAATTTGATAAAGGTAAAATTAGAGGGGCAAGAAATATTCCCTTAACCCAATTAAAACAACGCTTAGTTGAGCTTAGAAAAGATAAACCAGTCTATTTATATTGTCAAAATGTTAGTCGTTCACAAAGGGCTGCAGCGATATTACATAAGCATCATTATGAAGATATCAATGTATTAAAAGGTGGGTTTAAAAGATGGACCGGAAAAATTGATCAAAAGTAAATATTATTTGCAAAAAATTACTTTTAGATCAAAACTACTAGATAAATAGAACTTATAGTATTCTTTGATTTGATAGTTCCTTTAGTTTATGGATAACTTCACACTTAAAAATGCCAACAACAATTTTATAATTTGTTATTGGCATTTTTCCTGAATGTATTTAGTTTTTAGTCATTTAATAGTTATAATTTTAAACTTGTTATAATGACAATTTATTCATGTTTATTTTTCGAATATCGTAATACCGGTTTTCTAGCTGCTAGGGTTTCATCCATCCGCTTCACGACAGTATTATGTGGCGCTTCTTGTACTAATTCTGGATTGCTTTCTACTTCATCAGCAATTTTTAACATCGTATGAATGAAATCATCTAAAGTTTCTTTCGATTCAGTTTCGGTAGGTTCCATCATCATTGCTTCCTCTACATTTAGTGGGAAGTAAATGGTTGGAGGATGGAAGCCATAATCTAATAACCGCTTAGCCATATCTAACGTCCTAACGCCAAGTTTCTTTTGTTTATTTCCGGATAAAACAAATTCATGTTTACAATGTTGTGAATATGGCAGTTCGAATCTTTTCTCTAATTTTCTCATCATATAATTAGCGTTTAGTACTGCATATTCGCTCACTAATTTCAAACCTTCTGGTCCCATTGACCGAATATAAGTGTAAGCTCGTAAATTAATTCCAAAATTCCCATAGTAAGGTTTTACCCTTCCAATCGATTGTGGACGGTCATAGTCCAATGTAAATTTGTTATCCAGTTTCGTAATAACTGGTTTGGGTAAAAACTTTGATAATTCTTCCGTTACACCGATTGGACCTGACCCCGGTCCCCCACCACCATGTGGTCCCGTAAATGTTTTGTGTAAATTTAAATGGACAGCATCAAACCCCATATCACCTGGACGCACGTAACCCATAATGGCGTTTAAATTTGCTCCATCATAGTAAAGTTTTCCACCAGCGTCATGGACAATCTTTGCCATTTCAACAATTTCTGTTTCAAAAAGACCTAATGTGTTTGGATTTGTTAACATTAATGCTGCTGTTTCTTCATTAACTACACTTTTTAAATGGTCTAAATCGACAAGTCCCTTTTCATTCGTTTTTACAGTGACTGAATCGAAACCAGCAACAGATGCTGAAGCAGGATTCGTCCCGTGGGCTGAATCAGGAATAATCACTTTTGTACGTTTTGTATCACCATTTGCTTCATGAAAAGCACGAATCATCATTAGAGCTGTCCATTCACCATGTGCACCTGCTGCTGATTGTAATGACACATGTGCCATTCCGGTTATTTCTGATAATGATGATTGTAGGTCATACATCATTTCTAAAGCACCTTGTACAGTTTCAGGGTCTTGGTATGGATGAATATGACTAAATCCATCTAATCTTGCCACATCTTCATTGATCTTTGGATTATATTTCATTGTGCATGAACCAAGAGGATAAAAACCGGAATCAATACCAAAGTTCCTATTTGACAACCCAGTGTAATGGCGCATTAATTCAAGCTCACTCACTTCAGGTAAATCAGCTAATTCATCACGAATATATAATTGATCAATTTCTTCTTCTAAATTAATTTCCGGCACATCTAACGACGGTAAACTATAACTTTTACGGCCTCTTTTACTCCGTTCAAAAATGAGTGGAAAGTCCTTATTTTTCATTAATATCCCCCATTTCATTTATAAATATATCAATTTCCTCTTTTGTGCGAATTTCTGTCGTAGCGATAAGCATATGATTTTTTAATTCAGAATAATGTTGACTTAAATCATATCCACCAATTATTTTTTTCTCAAATAATTTTTTATTGACTTCCATAATCGGTTTGTTTAATTTAACGACAATTTCATTAAAAAATGGTCCAGTGAATACTGTTTCTATATTTTTTAATGCTAGTTGTTGCTTCATATATCTGGACTTTTGCATATTTAAATAGGCTGCCTCATGTACTCCATGTTTACCTAAAGATGTTAGTGCAACTGACGTTGCCAATGCATATAGTGCCTGGTTAGAACAAATATTTGATGTGGCTTTATCACGTCGAATATGTTGTTCTCTCGCTTGTAAGGTTAACACAAACCCTCTAACGCCTTCTTCATCGACAGTTTGTCCTACTAAACGTCCGGGGACTTTTCTCATTAGTTTTTTTGTTGTTGCAAAGTACCCACAATGTGGGCCACCGAATTGAGCGGGTATACCAAATACTTGTGTATCTCCTACAACGATATCTGCTCCTAATTTTCCTGGAGGAGTTAAATAACCTAATGCTAGCGGGTTACTAGAGGTAATAAACATCGTTTTAGGGTTTTCCTTAATGATGTCATTGATTTTTTGTAAAGGTTCAATCTGACCAAAAAAATTTGGATACTGAATAACAACACTTGCTGTATCATCATCTAATTCGGCTTTTAAATGATCTAAATCTGTTATCCCATCTTTATAACCAATCTCAACAATTTCCAATTCAAAGCCTTTACCATATGTTCTAATGACATCACGATATTCAGGGTGTACGGCTTTAGAAATAAGAATTTTTTTTCGTCGAGTTTGACCGTGACTTAAATTGACTGCTTCTCCTAATGCTGTTCCTCCATCATACAATGATGAATTCGCTACATCCATCCCGGTTAATTCGCAAATCATCGTTTGGAATTCAAAAATAGCTTGAAGTTCACCTTGTGAAATTTCTGGTTGATAGGGAGTATATGCTG
>DKGO01000105.1 GCA_002453315.1 Caryophanales bacterium UBA6768
ATGGTGACCGCTCTCCGGTTCTCTTCGCTTAGCCATCCAAATTCAAAAGACTGCGATTAAAATCTTTCGTTCATTCTATATAGATAGATATCACCATTATAATCCTATAATAAAAGCTTTGCGAGCTTTAAAATATGAATAATACTGCTTTTTACTTGATGGAAATCCATGTTGGCAGTTGGTTTTCGCGCAATAATGACAAAATCATAATTTGTTGGCAACTCAGCTTTGATTTCTTTAAATGCTTCACGGATTAATCTTTTGATTCTATTTCTTGTGACTGCATTGCCGATTTTTTTACTGACGGAAAGTCCGATTCTAAAGTTCGCTTGATTATTTTTTTTCAGTATGTAAATAACAAATTGGCGGTTAGCCGTTGACTTCCCATGATTAAAAACGAGTTGGAAATCTGTATTTTTTTTAATTCGTTGTTCTTTTCTCATTCTTACTTTACACCTCACATTGTGTAAAAAACGCCAACGCGTCTTTCAGAGGAGGTTTGTGGCTTGTCTGAATTAGAAAAAAGACCACTGATAGTTCAGTGGCCTTATGCTGATAATACTTTTCTTCCTTTGCGACGGCGACGAGCCAATATTTTACGTCCATTTTTTGTACTCATACGCGCACGAAAGCCATGTACTTTTTTGCGCTTTCGATTATTAGGTTGAAATGTTGGTTTCAATTCGAACACCTCCTCGAGGTTGTCCCCCATGACATGATAACAGGGCGGACAGTCTCGCTAATTATATGAAAAATATCCCCTTTTTGTCAAGGTGCTTAACAAAATTTATATTCATCCACCTTTAAACACTAAATAATTAACTCAAACTTCGCAGACTGAAATCGGCAAGTATGCCTTGATATAATTGGGCAAGGCTGCTACCCATTGTTGAAGTTGACCTTGGATTAATTTTGTGATTTTTCGATTTGACCTTTTTAGGACATCTTCAAGAAGCTCGATTAACAGCTGCAATGCGACGGCCCAATCAAGTTCATTTACTTCATCACAAAGTTCATAAAAAATGCCGCCTAGCGTACGTTGATCTGTGTTACAGCGATTTTGCCATGACAACACAATATACCTAGAAAATACAAGTGTCGTATGGCTTATCAGTAAATCATAAGAAAGACCTTGAAACTCTTTTTGAAGACGTAATAGGGATTTCGTTGTTTTGAAAAAGACCTCAATATCCCAACGCATACCGTAAATACGCACTATTTCCCAGTCGGTTATTGTGCAATCTGTACTCAAAATGGCTAGCCATTCACTTCTTTTATTTCGATTCTCTATGAAAACAACTTTGACTGGAATACCATTTGCCAATGTTGTCTGGATCGAACGTAGAACGCCTTTCCTGCCCTGAATGGGAGTGGCATGGAAATAGAGTTGTTTTAAGGAAATTCGTTTATTATCAACGATGTACCGCTGATTTGTCGGCTTGACCATTCCAATAACATCTAATCCTAATTCAACAATGGATGTAATGAGTGGCTGATGAGTAAACCAAGTATCCATCAACAGATATCGGGCTGTAACACCCGAAGATAAGGCTCTTTGAACCATAGATGTCACTTGTTCAGGAGCTGATTGTAAAGCATCTAAGCGACGTTTATAGCCGGAACAACGTTTATCTATCTTATCGGATATGCCGTTGATTTGAGCCTTGATTGAACTTAATAAGGTGAAATCTAGTGGCATGAAAGTAGAGCCGTCTGACCAACCAAGTGTAAGCATTCGAAAGCCTTTATAAAAGCGTTTTTTCATTGAAGAATGGTCCATACAACGTGCTAAGAGTTCAAGTTTTTTACTGCGGTCACGATCATACATCGAATCATCCACAATAAGTACTTTCGGGCGTCTTGTATCGGTAAGAACATCGACTTTACGGATGGTGCTGGCACTAAACAATGTTAAAAAACGACGCCAGTTAAACTTGGAATGATTCATGAAACGATAAACAGCGTCCTTGGCCGGGTAAGCATCTCCTTTCTTCGATTGAAGGAGGGTAAACCAGCTTTTGTGATGAAAAATCAGACAAAAAACAAGTTGAAAGAGATAAGAACATGTAAAGCCGAACTTCTTGGTGATTCCAGCTTTCCGTAAATGTTTGAAAACTTCTAATTCATCAAAGACAGAATTTAATTCCTTTGGTAATTGATTGTTATGACCCTTTTGCACTATCATATAGGAGACACCTCTTCTGTGTGGTAGTGATTCTCGACAAATCCACTATACCAAAAGAATGAGGTGTTTTATATTTTTTATACTCATTTGTCAAGGGGCACTTCTCAACGTTAACAAAGCATAGAAACACTTGGGATACACTAGTTTATTAAGGTGCGAAGTTTGAGTTAAAAATTTATAGTTTATAGTTATTCTAGTAACACTTCGAAGCTTTTTAACTGTCAACTTTAAACTATTAACTATAACTAAGAAAGGGTTTTACAAGTGAACCTTCCCCAAATCCGCATGGAGTCACAGTTTGCGAAGATTGGTTTGCAGATTGACAAGCCGGTTCAATCAATTGAACAGCCGCCCGCTGACCTTTCGATTGAACAACCTCGAGCCGATTTATCGATCAGGCAACCGCATGGTAAGCTGAACATTGATCAAACGCAAGCATGGGAAGATATGAACATAAAAACCCCTTCAAGATTTGCGGAACAGATTGCCCAAGAAGGATACAACGCTTGGCTTAGTGCGGTAGGACGAATCGCTGAGCAAGGGGATGAACTGATGCGAATTGAAAATGGTGGTGATCCACTCGTATCCCAAGCGATTGTAAACGGCGCAATTCCAACCTATGACTTTAACATCGGCTGGATTCCATCGGCTTTCAGCGTTAAACTAAATTTCGAGCCGGGCAAGCTTGAGATAAATGCACAACCAAATAAACCAATCATTAAAGCCACACCGAATAAGCCAATCCACCAATATACACCCGGCAAAGTGAATGTCTATATGCAACAGTTCAACAGCTTGAAGATTGACTTTATTAATTTGACCGTCTAATAAGAGTAAAGAGGGTGGGGAAAGTGCCAAAATTAAATACAAAATACCAAGGAGAAGTCGAAGTTCGTCAAGAGGAAATCATCACATTTGAACAGGGACTTCCCGGCTTTGTTGATGAATTCGCATTCGTGATTCTTCCCTTCGCAGAGGAGAGTCCTTTTTTTATTTTACAATCTGTGAAAACCGAAGGACTTGCATTTATTTTGGCCAATCCATTTCCTTTTTTTCAAGATTATGACTTCAAGCTTGACGAAAACGTCATCAATCAGCTTCACATTCAATCGGAACAAGACGTATCCATCCTTGTCGTCTTAACCGTTCAAGAGCCATTCACGAAAACGACTGCCAACCTCCAAGCACCTATCGTATTGAACATAAAAGCTAAACTCGGAAAACAAATCATCTTAACCGATGCCCGCTACACAACGAAACACCTCTTAACGACAACCGCCAAGGAGGATGACTAACCATGCTCGTACTAACTAGAAAATTAAACGAAGCGATCCAAATCGGTGACAACATCGAAATCACCATCCTCCACATCGACGGTGACCAAATCAAACTCGGCATCACCGCCCCCAAACAAATCGACATCCATCGCAAAGAAATCTACCTCGCCATCCAACAAGAAAACCAAAAAGCCTCCGAAACTTCAAAGGAAATGCTTAAGAAGTTGATGGGGAAACTATAATTAAGAATTGGAAATGTAAAATTGAAAATTATTTCCGTGGTTTCTCCAACTTTCAATGATATAATTCAGCTAATAGAATAAAAAATTGGGGGGAATAACGTGGAAGAAATGTTGAAGTTAATTTTAGAAAAAGTAACAAAATTAGAGTCTGGACAAGAGGAATTGAAAACTGGTTACAAAGAATTAAAATCTGGTCAGAACGAATTGAAGTCTAACTATGCAGAATTAAAATCTGGTCAGAACGAATTGAAGTCTAACTATGCAGAATTAAAATCTGGTCAGAACGAATTGAAGTCTAACTATGCAGAATTAAAAACTGGTCAGGACGAATTGAAGTCTAACTATGCAGAATTAAAA
>DKGO01000048.1 GCA_002453315.1 Caryophanales bacterium UBA6768
CTTGAGCATCTATTTAATTTTTGCTACCAGTTGAATAATTTCATTATAAAATTGCTCAAATTGTTCGAAATCCATTTGTTGTTGAGAATCGGATAATGCAACAGCAGGATCTGGATGTACCTCTGCCATGACCCCGTCGGCTCCAATTGCAATAGCTGCCTTTGCGGTTGGTATAAGTAAATCCCTTCTACCCGTTGAATGGGTAACATCAACAATAACTGGTAAATGTGTTTCTTGCTTCAAAATAGGTACAGCAGAAATATCTAACGTATTTCGTGTTGCTTTTTCATATGTTCTAATTCCTCTTTCACAGAGGATTATATTACTATTCCCCCGGGAAATGATATATTCTGCTGCATTAATATATTCAGAAATAGTGGCTGATAGTCCACGTTTTAAAATAACCGGACGGTCAACTTCTCCAACTTGTTTCAACAGTTCGAAATTTTGCATATTTCTCGCACCGATTTGAATGACATCAATATAATCTAGTGCACTTTCAACATCAGCCGGATTAACAATTTCACTTACTACTGCCAAATCATATTCATCTGCTACCTTTTTTAAAATTTTCAGCCCTTCCAAACCGAGTCCCTGAAAATCGTATGGCGAGGTTCTAGGCTTATAGGCTCCACCTCTTAGTAGCTTCAAGCCTTTACCTTTAATTACTTCGGCGACACTTGAAACTTGTTCATAACTTTCCACGGCACATGGACCAAAAACAAAATGAGTATCACCGCCACCGATATGAGCACCATTAATATTAATAACAGTATCCTCAGCTTTCCTTTTTCGTGAAACGAGTAGTGCTTTTTGATGGTCATCCTTCTGTATCGTTAAGCCGGCTTTAAAAATCTCTTTAAAAATATGCTCAACTGTTGCATTAGTAAAAGGACCATCATTATGACTAATGATATTATTTAACATATCTCGTTCTCGCACAGGGTCAAAACGTCTTGTACTCTGCTTTCCTTTTATTTCCCCAATTTGTTGTACAAGATCCCCACGTTGATTAATTAATTTCAAAATTTCTATATTTAACGTGTCCAATTGTTCTCTTAACTGTTCCATAGAACGATTACCCATTAGTAATTTTTCTCTCCTTCTAAAAGTAAATTAGACTAATTATATCGAAAAACATTTTATTTGTCACCTGTTTACATATATAATGGTATTTATACTACTTTATTTTACCATTTTTAAAGAAAGGACCAATAGCACATGAGTGAGCATATTTTTGCACTGGATATCGGAACTCAATCAGTTACCGGCGTACTATTACAAGAAAAAGATAACTTGTATGACATCGTTGATTTTTGTACGAAACATCACGAGGAACGTGCCATGCTCGATGGACAAATACATAATGTCATTCAAGTTGCCAAAATAATTACTGAAATAAAAGAAACACTTGAAAAAAACTATGGCCCATTAAAAAAAGTTTGTGTTGCTGCTGCTGGGCGTGCATTAAAAACAATCCATTCTGAAAAAACGATTTCTATTGATAAACAAATGATTACTAGCAACGAAGAAATTAAACATTTAGAATTAAGTGCCGTCCAAAATGCACAATTATCATTAATGGAAGAAAATGATGAAGCAGTATTTCACGAATATCATTGTGTTGGGTATTCTGTTTTACACTATAAAATCGATGGTGACATCATTGGTTCTTTTATTGACCAGACGGGTTCAAAAGCAACAGTTGAAATTATTGCTACATTTTTACCAAAGGTTGTCGTAAAGTCACTTTTGGCTGCATTAGAACGTGCTAATTTGTCCATGGAGGCTTTAACATTGGAACCAATCGCTGCAATTGATGTGCTCATACCAGAGTCAATGCGAAAATTAAATGTAGCATTAATTGATGTTGGCGCCGGGACGAGTGATATTGCGATTACAAAAGAGGGAACTGTTACAGGTTATAGTATGGTACCTGTTGCTGGGGACGAAATTACGGAGGCTATGAGCAATGAATTTGTCCTAGATTTTAAAGTCGCTGAACAGGCCAAACAAAATATCGTCATGAAGAAACAAGCCGACATACAGGATATTCTAGGATTCGAGCAAACCATTACTTTTGAAAATGTGGTTGAAAAACTTTCCGATAAAATTAAAGAATTCGCCAAATTACTAGCTAACGAAATTATCATGTTAAATGGACAAGCCCCACAAGCCGTCATGTTGATTGGAGGGGGAAGTTTAACGCCAAAATTGACTGAAATGCTTGCTAATTCCTTACAACTACCTACTAATCGAGTTGGGATAAGAGGAATAGAAGCCATTCAACAATTAAAAACGAATGAAAAATTACCTAAAGGCCCAGAATTTGTGACTCCAATAGCGATTGCGATTAGTGCTAAAAATAATCCAATAAATTATGTTACGATTTATGTCAATGATAGAAACGTTCAAATGTTTGCAATGAAGCAATTAACTGTTGGGGATGCACTTGTTCAAGCTGGACTTGAAGTAAATAAATATTATGGGCGACCGGGGCTAGCAATCGTCGTATCTATCAATGGCAAAAAAATGACACTGCGTGGGGAATACGGTCAACAACCAACTATTTTTGTGAATAATGTCGAAGCAACGGTCGATACAGTCATTCAATCAGAGGATCACATCGTTATTAATAAAGGCCAAAATGGGAAATCTCCCAAAGTTAATTTAAGTGAACTTATCGGGGAGGTACCGGAAATCCCATTTTATTTAAATGATCAACAACATTACCTTTTTTCCACCTACATGGTTAATGAAAAAGTTGTTGACAGTCACTATGTTGTAAAAGATAAAGATAAGATAAAAATAGTCATGAATACAACAATAGCAGACTTTTTAAATGAAAATATTTCAATTAAAAATAACTTAATGAAAGCCCTACAAGTTAAAGTAAATCATCAATTAGTAAATTTGGAAAATTCCTCGACAAAGTTGATATTAAATGATAAAGAAGTAGACGAAACGGCTATATTAAATGCCAATGACAACTTGAAAATTATTCATCCTAACAAACCGACAGTCCGAACTGTTGTTGAACAATTAAATAAAGAGCATACACATCACATTAAAGTATTATTTCAGGATAAACCAATTCAATTAGAGCAATCATTACTAACAATAAAAAGGAAAGATGCAAAGCTAACCTTACATGATTTCCTAAAAGATGGAGATCATATTGTGATTGAGGAGCGTAAACCGCGTCCATTTATTTTTCAAGATTTATTCCGTTATATAGATATCGATTTGAAAGCAATAAGTGGGGACTATAAATTATACCGTAATGATGACCCAGCTGGGTTTCATGATGAAATCGTTACAGGAGATCATTTGAAAATTAAATAATTAGGGACAACAAGAGGGACGATTCAATTCAACTATTAACTTGTGGAAAAACGACAGGGCTCAAAGGGCAATAACTCATCACAAGAAATCCTGCGGGCCAAGCACCGTTATCAAAGATAATCCCCTCACGAATATACGTAAAATTTCATGAGGGGGATTTAAACGATACACGATTATTTTTTAGCATCCTTCTTCATTTCATCAGCAACTTCTTTCGCCGCTTGACTTAATTTATCTTTTGACTTTTTAGCCTTTGATGCAACAGCCTCTGCATCATCTTTCGCATTTTTTGCCGTACTTTTTGCTTTGTCCTTCACTTCCTTAGCAAGTTCCTTCGTTTTGCTTGAAGCATCTTTGGCTATGTCCTTTGCCTTAGAAGATGCATCCTTTGCAAGGTCTCGCGTTTTTTCTGATACATCTTTAGCTAGGCTTTTAGTTTTTGCTGAAACTTCTTCAGTTAATTCCTTTGTCTTTTCCGTCACTTCTTTTGAAAGTTTCTTCGTGGAATCATAAGCTTGCTTCGTCATTTCCGTTCCTTTTTCTTTCCATTCCACACCTTTTTCCTGAGCAATATCTTTCCATTCGCCAGCTTTATCTATCGCTTGTCTTGTTCCTTGGTTAATATCTTGACGCAATTCCCGACCAGGCTTCGGTGCAAATAATAATGCTAATGTTGCTCCAACCGCACTTCCGATAAATGCACCAATTAAAAAGTCTCTTCCGCTATTATTACTCATTGTACATTCCTCCATTAATTATTTTTATTTACGGTTCTTCCATACATTTAAAAAGGCAGAACCCCATTTTACCGCTTCCGTTGCTTTGTCAACATCATGATCTGCCGTATCGGATATGTTAGAAGATAATTTTCTTACTGATGTTGTAATACTATTAAAGGAATCGCCAATATTATTCACACCGTCAAATAAACTATTTAATTTAGCTGATTTATCGTTGATATCCTCCGCTAAATCATTCGTCTTTTGTATTAACAACGTCGTTTCAGTTGTAATTCCCTCTAACTGATTTTCAACCCCTTCAAGTGTATCTGCCACATTATTTAATGTACGTTGTGTTGCTTTTAACGTTTGTGCCAAATAAAGTACTAACACAGCGAATGCGACAGCGACTATAATTACTGCGATAGATATTGCTGCACTCATCTTTGATACAACTCCTTTAATTATTTATTATAATGACTATCCCTTTTGCTCAGATTCACTTTCCGGAGGAACGAATGTTTGGTATACTTAATATACAAACAAATGTTCTGGAGGAGTGTTCTGTATGTCTAGGTATCCAAAAATGAATTTAATTACTTTTCAAAAGAAATTCTCTATCCACAAAGCCTGTCACGATCATCTTTTTAAATTGAAGTGGCAAACTGGCTTTCGTTGTGAAAAATGCGAGCATGATGCTTATTATACGACTAAAACACGTAAACTTCATCTGTATGAATGTAAGAATTGTCGCTACCAATCAACGGTCACTGTAGGAACTGTGATGGAAAAGACTCGAACCGATCTTACAAAATGGTTTTTGGCCATTTATCTGATTGCTCATGATAAAAGGGGTATATCAGCACAAAGGCTTTCAGAAGAAATTTCCGTAACCTACAAAACAGCCTGGCTTATTTTACACAAAATTCGTCGAGCAATGAAAAAACGAGATGCTGAATATACACTTGCTGGTATAGTTGAATTAGATGATGCCTTCTTTGGCGCACCTACTGAAGGTGGAAAACGTGGACGTGGTACCGAAAAAGCAAAGGTACTCGTCGGTTTATCATTGAATAAGATCGGTCATCCACTCTATCTCAAAATGGAAGTTGTCCCTAATATTAAAGGGAAAACCTTGGTAGATTTTGCCGAGAAGAACTTTATTCCTGGAACTACTATCAACAGCGATGCTTATCGTTCTTATAGAGCATTGGATAATGCCAGTTTCCAACATGAATATCAAGTATATAATCCGAAGGAATCACCAGATCATCTACACTGGTTGCATACGATTATTTCAAATGCAAAAGCCTTTATAGGTGGTACTTTCCACGGATTGGACCCAAAACATCTACAGGCCTATTTGGATGAATTCTGTTACCGATTCAACAGACGTAAGTTTAAAGGTGAAGGCTTCAGCCGTTTATTGTCCATTTGCTCAACAACAAAGACAATTACTCATTCTGAGCTAGTGGGATAGTCATTTTTATTATTAATTCATTTATTGGCTACCTATTTATATACCCTTCACTTTTTTCACCAAACCAGTTAATGTCATAAAAATAGGACAATTGTTGAAGACATTGTGTGTATAAAACTAACATAATTAACGGATTGAAGCAACTATACCGTAGCTTTTTACATAAATATTTTAAATTAAAGCTAACATCTAATTACATATTTTTTTCTTTCATGTTATTTTCGTATGCCAATTGGAATTTCTGTATATCCCCAGCCCCCATAAAAATTAGCACACTATTGGAGAACTTTGCCAATTCAGAAACATTTGTCAGTGTAAGTAAGGAACTCCCGGCAACTTTATCAATTAGATTATGAATCGTTAATATACCTGCACTTTCCCGTGCTGAAGCAAATATATCACACAAATATACATGATCTGCTTCACGAAGACTTTCGGCAAACTCATCTAGGAAAGTATGGGTTCTTGTAAACGTATGCGGTTGAAAAATAGCGACCACATCCCGATCGGGATATTTCTTTCTAGCCGATTCAATTGTAGCCTTAATTTCAATTGGGTGATGTGCATAATCATCAATTAAAATTTGATGATTCATTATTTTTTCAGAAAAACGACGTTTCACTCCGGAAAAAGAAGTTAAATGATGAATGACTTGTTTATCCAAATTTTCATAATGACAAAATGCAATGACTGATAAGGCATTTAATATATGATGGTTGCCATACATTGGAATGGTAACCGTGTCATAGTACGTATTTCTAACAGAAACATCAAATGTTGTACCTTCAGATGATTCAACAATGTTTGTTGCCTGAAAGTCATGCGAGGTAGAAAACCCATAATAAATTATCGGTACGGGCGCCTGTAATTTCTGCAAAAATTCATCTTCACCACAAGCAATGATCCCCTTATTCACCTGGTTAGCTAGTTGTTGAAAAGCATTAAATACATCATTAGCATCTATAAAATAATCAGGGTGATCAAAATCAACATTCGTCATAATGGCATAATCAGGTTTATATTGTAAAAAATGACGTTTGTATTCACAAGCCTCAAATGCAAAATATTGACTACCTTCTTGCCCTTTCCCTGTACCGTCACCAATTAAATACGAAGTGGGAAAAGAGTTACCTAAAACATGGGCAAGCAGTCCCGTGGTAGAGGTTTTACCATGGGATCCAGTTACTGCTATGCTCGTATATTGCTCCATCCATTCCCCTAAAAATTCATGGTATTTATAAAAAGTTAATGACAGCTCTTTTGCTTTTAAAATTTCCTCATGATCATCCGAAAAAGCATTGCCAGCAATAATTGTTAGTCCCTCTTCAATATTATCTTTTGAAAAAGGCTTTATTTCAATACCCCTTTTTTCTAATTCAACTTGCGTAAAAAAGTATTTTTCAACGTCCGACCCTTGTACCTCTTCCCCATTATCGTGAAGAATTTGTGCCAATGCACTCATACCGGTACCTTTAATTCCTATAAAGTGATACTTCACCATTACAAACCTCCAATATATTAAACAACATGGCTTATCACTGCATTAATCTTAAATGGAAATAAAATGACATATAGATCCCAAATTTATTGAATTAAAATATTAATCCTTGAACAACACTTATTAAGTATACCAATCATGGTGATGATTGAAAATGAATACTATATATTTAATAGTCAACTTTTTCTAAACGGTCATTTGGACGAAATTTTCTTCCTTGTTTTGCCGAATGTGTGCCATTTAAAAGGACGTTATCTCCAGTAAAACCAATGTTTATTTTTAACAAACTACTTCCTACACCATACATATCAACTGGAACTTGCTTACTTTCAAAATAACGGATTCTATCTTCGGTAAATCCTCCGCTTGCTACAATTTTAACGAAATTGTAGCCCTCATTATCCAATGCATCACGTAAGGCAAAAACCAACTCTGGATTAACCCCTCGCGGATCAAAGGTCCCCATTAAATGATGGTTTCGTAAAAAGTATTTATCCACTAATGTTCTCGATGTATCAAGGCGTACGGCTACTAACTTCTCACCAAATTCCTTGGCTAGCTTTAATGAATCAGTAATGACGTCATTATTATAATCAACGAGTGCAATTAAATCATCTTCGGGAAAAACTTCATGGTAAGCTTTTGTCGTTGCAACGATATCACCACGAAACATTTGGATTAATGCATGTGGCATCGTTCCCATTCCATGCTTCCCCCACCACTCATTCATTGCATGGGTTGCTTGTGCTGTTGAACCACCAATAAATGCAGCATAGCCATCACCAGCTTGTTGTGTGAAATGATCATCACGGTCCCCCATGAAAATAACTGGTTTTGAATGGGCGGCTTTCACTACATTGTATACATTTGTTGCGACCGATGTTCTTCTTGATAATATACCATCGATAATTCCTTCTAAAAAACCGAAATATTGATATGGCCCTGTAATGGTTAGTACTGTTTCAAAAGGCTTTATCTTATCCCCATCTTTTAAAGAATATATTTCTAATTCATCTGGATTATCGGCAAACGTATGAATTAATGCTATCGATTCGTCAGTCCCACATAATACTGCCTCTTCTTTTTGAAAAAACTGCATTGTTACAACATTATTTGCTAATTTTTCCTCAACAATCTTTTTTGTTTTCAGGAAATATACCGCCGAAAACCAGCCTTCCTTGACCCTTTCATCAAATTTAAATGTTTTATTTGTTAAACGACTAATCTTACCTTGTAATTTTTGTTCGATTTCTTTCATTTTTTACACCCTCAAATTATTATGTAGTTTTTAAATAGTCTTCTAATTGAGATTTTGTTAACAATACTTCTCTTGGTTTTGATCCATTTGGACCTCCAATTATCCCTTTATCATATAATAAATCAATAAGTCTTGCCGCACGATTATACCCTATTCTAAATTGTCTTTGCAACAGGGAAGTGCTTGCCTGATTATTCTCTACAACAAATACAATAACATCATGTAAGAGCTCATCTTCATCTTCCATTTCCGTTACGTTAAGTAGTTGCTCCTGTTCAAAAAAATAATTTGGCTTAGCGATAGACCTCATGTAGTTAGTGACGCGATTAATTTCATCATCAGAAACAAATGGCCCTTGCAAACGTAAGCTCTTCCCAGACCCATTTTCAATAAATAGCATGTCACCTTTACCGAGTAATTTTTCAGCACCATTACTATCTAGTATTGTTCGCGAATCGACCTGTGATGATACTGTAAACGCAATACGTGTTGGAATATTTGCTTTAATCAACCCTGTAATGACATCCACTGACGGTCGTTGTGTTGCTAGTAATAAATGAATCCCAGCAGCCCGAGCCTTTTGCGCGATTCTACAAATAGCATCTTCCACATCTTGAGGAGAAACCATCATTAAATCCGCTAATTCATCGATGACGATAACCAAAAAGGGCATTTTTTCATCATCTAATTGACCATTTACTACTTTTTCATTATATTTTTCAATATTTCTTACACTTGCTTGCACAAATTTTTCATATCTGCTTTCCATTTCATTAACTGCCCAATTTAGGGCAGCTGTAGCTGCCTTTGCATCTGTAATCACTGGTGAGATTAAATGTGGAATCCCATTATATGGTGCGAGCTCTACCATTTTAGGATCAATCAGTAAAAATTTAACCTCATCATGATGTGATTTATATAACAAACTAATCAAAATCGTATTAATACACACACTCTTTCCGGAACCTGTTGCACCAGCAATTAATCCATGGGGCATTTTTTCTATGTTCGTAATTAACGGCTCTCCCTCTATGGTTAGGCCTAATGCAATCGTTAAAGGGGATGCATGTTGGTGAAAAACACTCGTTTCAACAATTTCCTTTAAAGTCACCATTTGTGGAAACTGATTGGGAACTTCTATTCCAACCGTATTACGACCAGGAATAGGTGCCTCTATTCGTATTTCCTTAGCAGCTAAATTTAACTTTAAATCATCCGCTAAATTTCTAATCTTACTCACTTTGACACCCAATTCTGGTTGAATTTCAAACCTCGTTACTGAAGGTCCTTGAGTCACATGGACTACCTTTGCCGCAATGTTAAAGTTATTTAGTGCTTGCTCTAATAACCTTTGTTGCTCTTGAACCCATTTCATATCATCCACATCTTGAATGACAGGGTCAGCTAATAAATCCATCGGGTTTTGCACATCGTAATCATGGTCTTTATTTTGTTGACCATCATTTTTAAATGTATGAAATTGATTCGATGATATTCCTTTTTTTCTATGACCTACATTGTCTTTAACATGCGTTTTCCTGTCAGTTAGGTTTTCACCTCGACGCTTATAAGATGGTATATCTAATGAATGGCTTTTTTTAGCTGTGAAAGTTGTACCTAAGGAATTTTGCTGGTTTTCCGGAAATTGTTGTTGATCCTTATTGCTATGTAATGAATGATCCTTTCTTCCCGTTGCTTCAACATTCTTTCGGCCACTATTGATTTCAGATTCTCTATTTCTTTTTTTCGAATCAATTTGATCTTGAGCCTGCTTTCTTCGTAAAAATGCAGGAATCTCCTCCATTTCTTTTAGCCTTTTCTCCCGTTGATACAATTGATAACTTGAATTAGATGCAGGATATGTACGTTGATGATTCTTTTTTCGTGGAACCCGCTTGGATTGTACTTTAGCAGGGATGTATTTCCGTTTGTTACTACTTTCTGGTATATCGGCATCAGGAATGACAGGAAAGCGAAAAGAAGATTTTGTTTTATTTCCCACTTGAGGCTCATGTTCTACCTCATTGGAATAATGCTCATCATCCCCTACCACTTCCTCAAAAAAAATATTCGATATTTTCCCCTTTAATCTATCCCATTTACTATCCATGATTGTTCACACTTTCTCCTAAATATTCTGTTTATTATTTTTATTTTTTACCTCTAGGTTTTTTTCTGGCCATAATAAAAATCGGTTCTAAATGTTTATTTTCATATATAAATGATAAAGAAGTAATCGGGATTCTTCCTTCAGCAAAAAATTTCATGGTCATTTGTGCTAAAATATCATAACCAGTATCATTTCTAATATCAGCAATAATAAGTACATCCTGATGGGGGACAGCAATGGCTACGTCGCCTTCACAATTGCTAGCCATTTTTTCAAGGAATGAATCATTTAAAATTCGGCTTGCATCATATCCATCTTGTGTTGCTATAAAATAAAAGTCATTTTCTGCTACTGAGTCTTTTTTAAATGACGTATCTAAGGAGCGAACATTGAATAAAGCCGTTTCTAGCAGTTGCTCCTCATTCCACGCTTCCTTTTCTAATACTTCTTTTTCTATTAATTTATAAGATTTCCCTAAATCAATGGCGAAAAAAATCCGTGTTTCCGCTGTATGATCTTTTGTTACTAAACTTTTTCCTGCGTTTGTTTCAGTTGGAAACGAAGTTGAACGAATAACTGGAAAAATGCTTTTTTCCATCCCTGTTAAGGTGTACTGTTTATTCATCAAAGATAGTGATTCGTTTAAATGTGCCACTAATTCATCAATAGCCACCTGGCCTCTTTCATTATACTTGGCAATGATTTGAGGTAATTTTACATTTACACCTTGCTTTGATTCTTTCCATTCGATACGAAAAACATCATTGTCACGATTAAAGGAAATACGATATTGTGAATTTGCTAAACGTTCTTCTAAAATTCGTTTCATTTTCATACTATTCATCGACATTGTAAAGCCCCTATCTAAAATTCTCCTGTTACTAGTTTATCATATTATCGTCAATACTTTAACAACGATGTATGCTTTGAGTGAGATTTTACATTCACAAAGAGGGATTACTCTGTCTATCATATTTTATCGATCACCGTGAATCTCTTCTCCTAATTGCTATACAGTTTAGAAAGGATTACATCGCAAATTCTCGTTCAAAAAATGCACAAACTGGCCAAATACATAATAAAACGGAGCGTCCCTGATTTTAGGTTGCTTATCAATTTTCCCTTTAATTATGTGTATGATACTTTTCATTCATAAATATATCTTTAGTTATTTGCCCTATATGGCGATGTTTCGTATAATGTGGTTTGGAGGGATATTAATGAAATTAACTGTTTATCTAGCTGGAGAAATCCATACCGAGTGGAGAAAGGAATTGCAACAAAAAGCGGAGAAAGCAAGTTTACCACTAACTTTTGTTGCTCCACAAACAAATCATGACCGATCAGATAATATTGGGGAAGAAGTTTTAGGAAAGCAACCGGGGAAATTGTATAAAGATCATGCTGCTTCCGATATTAATAATTTCCGCACAGCAGTCATGATGCAAAAGGCCGACGTTGTTATCGCATTATTTGGAGACCAGTATCGCCAATGGAACACTGCAATGGATGCTAGTACCGCAATTACGTTAAATAAACCAACTATAATCATTCGACCGGAAAATTTAATCCATCCATTAAAAGAATTATCAAATAAGGCAAATGTTACTGTAGAAACGGTTGACCAAGCGATTCAAGTATTACAATATATTTATGACTAAATATAAAGCGGCAGTGGGAAAACCACTGCTTTTTTTTATGTTACTATTTGTTGTCGTACATTGCTTGACCCTTTAACAGTCTAATAACATGGACAAACATATCATCCCGTAAGATTTCACCATTCGTAAAAATACCGATAGCTCCCTCATGATGACGAATACCTTGTTTATTGACATAGTCATCCACTAGTTCACTTAATTCATGACCTTGTTTTAAATAGGAAGAAAATTGTTTAGGTAAAGGAATACGTGCTCCGGCCGCTGTATATAAACTGCCATTAGCTGTCACCAATGCCCCCCAGTTACATAAAAATGGATGACAATCAATATACATCACACCACCCTCTAAACCAATCCCAATTGTTTGTTTTTGAAGTTGCTGTGCAGCCATAGCTCGATTAATTGCCCCTTTTTTCGTTTCATGGTCAGAAAGTGGTTGATTTGACACATTAGAAGCAACAGTTGCAGTCATAATTTTTTCATTTGGAAAACATGATTGGACTGCTCTTAGCTTTGCTTTATTTTTTGAACCGAGCACTATTGTCATGTCATGGTCCCCCTTCGCCCATGATATTGCTTTTTCAATATATCTAAATACTCCATTAAAACATGTTATCCTTTTCGGATTAATTCTAATGTTGAATCGTCGAAATTTTGTATCAATGTCACTAAAAGTTCCTTTGCCGCTGTGTAATCATCCACATGAATGATAGATGCAGATGTATGAATATAGCGTGAACAAATACCGATGACAGCCGATGGTATACCCTCATTTTCAATATGTACACGGCCAGCATCAGTACCACCCTGTGAAACGAAATATTGATAAGGAATATGATTCTCCTCTGCAGTTTCCAGTATCAATTCCCTCATTCCTCGGTGGGTAATCATCGTTCTATCCATAATCCTTAACAATGCTCCTTCACCTAATTGACCAAACTCCTCTTTTTTCCCTGACATATCATTAGCAGGTGAAGCATCTAAAGCAAAAAACACATCTGGTTGAATCATGTTTGCCGCTGTTTTTGCTCCCCTTAAACCAACTTCCTCTTGTACGGTGGCTCCAGAAAACAATTCATTTGGTGTTTGTTCATCCTTTAATTCCTTCAACAGTTCTATAGCCAATCCACATCCATATCGATTATCCCATGCTTTCGCTAAAATTTTCTTTTCATTTGCCATCGGTGTAAAGGGGCAAATTGGGACAATTGTATCTCCCGGTCTTACGCCTATATTTTTTACATCTATTTCATTATCGGCACCAATATCAATCAGCATGTTGGTTACTTCCATCGGTTTCTTCCGTTGTTCAGGTGTTAAATTATGGGGGGGAATTGAACCAATGACACCAATTACAGGACCATTACTTGTCATTATTTGTACACGTTGTGCCAATAACACTTGATTCCACCAACCACCTAACGTTTGAAAACGGATCATGCCATTTTCCGTAATTTGTGTCACCATAAAGCCAACTTCATCCATATGGCCAGCAACCATGATTTTAGGGCCATTCCCTTTTTTTACCCCAAATACACTGCCGAGATTATCATAAATTACTTCATCTGAAAATTTTTTCAATTGTTGTTCCATATAGTTACGGACACGACCTTCGTCTCCGGGTGCACCTTGTAATTCAGTTAAAGCTTCAAACATCATAAGAGTTTCTGTATTCATTATTTCAATCCTTCCTTACCAATTATTGTTCATGTTATAATAAATTTGGTAATATGTTATATTAAGTGAATATATTGAGGTGAAAATAAAATGAAGAGGAAAAACATTATCCTATCATTAATCGTAGGCATAGTCGTTGGATTTCTCTTACGGGATCAGTTAGGTAATTCTCAAAAGCTATCCCCAGAAAAAGCATTACAATATGCAAAGGAGACTTTTCAAAAAAACAGTCCAATTAATGGTTCTTGGATTTACATGAAACCAAGAAGGTTCGAAAAAAACGGATTAGTTTACGATACATACCGTGGTGGTATTAGCAAAAATATAGATGGTGTAAATAAGCAATTCGAGTTTTTTTCTGATATAAAAACGGGAACAATTATAGATGTTCAGCCTTTAGATTAACAGTTTAAAATAAACCCTTGAGTGCCCTTCTACAAGGAAAATCTGTTGAGAAGGGCAGTCAAACGACCTTCGAGTGCCCTTCTATATGGAAAATCTGATGAGAATGGCATCCAAACTGCTTCCGAGTGCCCTTCTACATGAAAAATATGTTGAGAAGGGCAGTCAAACGACCTTCGAGTTCCCTTCTACATGAAAAATCCGTTGAGAAGGGCAGTCAAACGACCCGCGAGTGCCCTTCTACATGAAAATCCGATGAGAAGGGCAGTCAAACGACCCGCGTGTGCCCTTCTACATGAAAAATCCGATGAGAAGGGCAGTCAAACGACCTTCGAGTGCCCTTCTACATGAAAAATCCGTTGAGAATGGCAGTCAAACAACTAATTGATTACTTAGAAGGAAGGTACAATGAATAATCGCCATGATTGCTACCGATTATTATTCCTTGTTAATATAATTTTTACCTTGTCTTTGGATAGTTTCCTTCATTTTCCCATCGTGATCAAATTTTATCGCTCGATAATAGGCATCATGATAATATGTGAACCATGCTTCCCGTTCATACCCGTAAGCCATCCATTTTTCCTTTGCGAGAACAGAGGTAACAGGATAGTCATCATATGCAAGTGCCCAAAGTTTATTTTGATGCCCATGTGTAGGCATTAAATCTGCCATATGTATAAAACAATCATTGCCTTCTTCATAGACAAGAATACAATGTCCATCACTGTGGCCACCTGTATGAATCATTTTTAATCCTTCAGTAATTTGAATTTCATTAGTAAAAGGTTGCATCTGGGTTTGAACTGACTCCCAATTTATTGGCCAATACGTATTTACTGAACGAATATTCGGATGTCTCATTTCGTTCCATTCTACATCAGAAGTAATGATAGGGATATCTTTAAAAACCGGTTCAAACGAATTTCCTATCTTTTTTGTTAATCCGGATGCATGATCAAAATGTAAATGGGTCATCAATATATAGTCAATGTCAGAAATCGATATATTCAATTCTGAGAGTGATTCCTCTAGAAAGGATTCTTCCAATACACCAAAATTTCTTTTTTGCTTATCCGTTAACTTATCATTTCCCATACCAGTGTCAATCAAATAATTTTTTCCATGTAACTGTAATAAAATTGGATCTGTTCTTAACTCAATTTGATTTTTATCATTTACGGGATATTTTCTACTCCATAATGGTTTTGGTACTACGCCGAACATAGCACCACCATCAAGTAGGTTCACTCCACCACTTAGCCAAGTGAGAGTTGCATTGCCTATTTGCATTTTTTCCATAGATTTTCTTCCTCCTTTTAAAAAAATGAATAATTACAAATTTAAGTACGTATACTACGATGGAGGTGATCAGACATATGTACTTAACAGTGCATAATCAATTAACTCTTTTACATGATTTACTAGATGAGCAAGCCATTTACCGCACCGTATCATTAAATGAATATAAACAAATTAGACGACTTGTCCAAGCAATATGCACAAATAACGATATCGATGAAGAATTATTATCTATTTTACCAGAAATATATAACTATGGCATAAAAGGTGAATTATCACAATCCCAATTAGAACATATTGTTACCAATGAAACGAATATCAAAAAATGGTTGCATACGATTCACAGGGCAAAAATGAAAATAAGTTGAATATATACACCACTCATTTTATTTTGTACCAAGTATTTTAATAGGTGTTTTAACCTTACTTGTTTGACAGCTTAAGGTCATCCCCGTTTCACCATCTACTTGGTACGGAATTTTTGTTTTTGAAGTAATTTTGATTTGCTTAGCAGAGAAAATATGTACTTCTTTAAAATCGATATGTTTTCCCGTAAAAACAGTGCCAAATAAAAATAATACCTTTAGTTTTGAAATAGAATCAACAACAAGGATTGATAATGTCTCGTCATTATTTTCTGCTAATGGGTTTATTTTCATACCGCCTCCGAAATACGGTTGGTTGTTTATAGTTGTTAAAAAACAACGATGGAAGTGTTTCGTGACCCCGTCCATCTCGATTGTCACATCAATCGTTTTATAAAAAAATAACTGTTTAATAAGTGCGATAATATAGCTAATCTTACCTAATTTTAATTTATTAAGTAATTTTTTTAAGGCCGATTCATT
>DKGO01000050.1 GCA_002453315.1 Caryophanales bacterium UBA6768
ATGGCATGTGTTTCAAAAGGCTCATTTTGTGAACTTTTGGTATAGATCATCGATCTTGTGCTATCTAGATTTGTGAGAATCTCTTCTAAAAACTGCTTAGGTTTATCTATAGATTTGTTTTCTTGCGAAATTTCATTAAATAAAAACTCTATTTCATCTAAATTAATGTCCAGTCCTAATTCTTTTTTTAGTATTACTCCAGAAAAGTGAACTGCTGAATAATAACTAGCTAATCTGGTTAAGACTTCATTACCTTTCGATTTTTCCATATAACGCCTTTTAATCTTATGATATTCAGGAATGAATTCTTTCTTATGTTCCAGCCATATTTTTAAAAAATCAATTCCAATAGCCCCATAATTGTTTTCGATTCCTTCGTATAATTTTTCTAATAAAACTGTATCTACATTCGGTAACGGTGAATCAACTAAAGGAATTACCCTTGCTGCTGCGCCACCAGCATTTTTAGCATACTCGGTTAATGGAACCTCACCATTACTTAATAAAATGTTGTGCCATGTATATTCTCTCCGAGTTCCTTTAATAGATCCTCTTCCTTTGGAACGACCGCCAGAAAATTGATAAATTACATCCTGCAATATATATTCGTTTGCTTTTCTTGTATCGTCCAATATTAAAGGATAACTATTAAGATAAGCAGCTTTCATTTCAACCGCTACCCTCGTTAAGTTCCATTCACTTATTAGATTGTCGTTTCCCCAAACACTTGTAGCTATTTTCGTTGTAGTAGTTTTTCCTTGAGAGGTACTCCCAGCAAGATCAACAATAAATGGAGGAACTTTCAAATCCTTTATTATTACACTGGTAAAACTAGCTAATACAAAGAACACCGCTTTTGGGTAATTTTTAATAAGTTCAAATACTTTTAAATTCCAATCTTTGCTTAACCCCTTTACTTCGAACCCCTCAAGTATTTGTCTCTCTCCTTGATCCACAGCTATTATATTTATGTTTTTAGTAACAACGGGATGTATAAAATTATTTTTTACATTCCCTAACCGTTCTACTGCGTAATGTTTCTCAATGTTATTATTCAATAAATAGAGATCCATGAATTCTATTAAGGGTTTTACATTGTTCTCATTAACAGAAAATCCTTTTTCACTTAATTCCAAAAGCTCCTTCCGAACTGCAATTGTTGAAGCAGGTACTACTTCGCTAATTTTATTTTTTCCTTGTTTCCAAGTAATTTCAAATAAGACTTGCGGTCTTTCTAAGTTATGAAATTCCTTAGTAATTATAGGTACATGACGTGATACTAGGTTTGTTTCTTCCATTTCTTTTATTACTTTTATTGCATATAATGATTCATTTACAATGATGTAAGGATATGGAATTATACGATTATTTTTATTTTGCTGAGTTTGTATATGCTCTTCATAAAAGGATTTTACTCGCTTATCCTGTTTGCAAAATTCGATCATAGCCCTATAGCTCGGCTTGTCATTCTTTGTTTTCTCCGTTTCTTTGTCTAAATGGCTAAATTTGTGTAATCTATACAAGTCAAAACTATTTACATTCTTTCCACTTATAATGTCAGTACTATGAAAACTATGGGCATGCGTATCGTCATCATAAATTACCATTCCACCCTTTGTTGATCCAGGTAAATAGGTGTACCTATCATTGCTGAAAGGTTCATATACATCGTTTAAAAAATTATTTAAAACATCGCTAATCGAATATACGCTACACCATGCTCCAATCCAATTTTTTTTAGTTCTTGGATCTCTTTTTTTGAAGTCCCCATTCATATATGAACGAATACTCTTCTTTTGATTTACTATAGAAGAAGGATCAAAAAACGGTGAATCTCTATATTTGAACTCATAAACTGACGGATCTTCACATGTCGGATAAAACATTAACCTTTCAAATTGATAAGAGGTTTTATCTACTTCAATTTGAATCAAGTCTACTAAGAAACGTGCCACTTCTTTATATAGCCATGGCTCAATATCATATTTTAACGGTATAATTAATCTATAACGTGGTGAATCAGGTGTGCTATTATGGCTGGAATAAAGTAAAATGCTAAAGTTCGTATAATTTTTCACATTGTCCCATATATCAATGGAAGTTGTATCATCAATATCTAGTGTGATCATACTTCTACTATGAACATTAGTTTTATTTCTTTTATTTTTAACTCGACCAGCAATAAAACCACCAGCACTACCTTTTTGTTTTGATATTTTAGGTTCTTGTAGGCTTCTCAAAAAATTACTATATGTCATTTCTTTATGATAAGATGTAACATCTGTTAATGAATTAAAATGAGTAAATTCGATTACTCTGTCATGCCTTAAAACTATTTTTTCTTTGGTTAATTGCAAAGACTTCACACCTCCTAACAATTTAAACAGTGAATTATATTTCAAAACAATTATTGGGGGTTCTTGTTAAAAGCCCATTTTCCATTTATAATTGAATGTACTGCAAAAAAGCCCACCCTAAAAGCTGAGCATATCCCAATGTAGCTTTTAGGATGGCATTATCCTGTTCTTGCATAGACAGTGTCTGTGCTTTTTTTAATACTCATAATAAGAACTTGCCATTGCCACTTCTTTAGGTTCATCTAAAAGTTCCGACAAAACATATTCACTTCTAATTGTTAATTCATTCATTCGTTGCAAATCCACTAAAGAATAAAATATTAATCTATCAATGACTTCTATATTAGCTTTTAAACTCTCAATTTTTTCTCTATCATTTTCTTTACCTATATTTAATTTAATTTCATATAAAATCTTAGAAAAGGCCTTTAAATCTTCTCCTAATAAATAAAGTTTTCCTGGTATTTCAAACAAATCGAGAATCGCCTTTTGATACTTTTCTTCCATGACCTCACAACCTTTCATATTACTTTGTTTTCATTTGTTCTCCTACTTATCCCCAACATTTTGGCACTTGATAAAATCTTCCATGAATGTAAAGTCAGAAACATCCATATTTTTTACCCATGCCAAATATTTAACATAATCCCTTAACGCCTGCCCTTTCAGTTTAATAATTACCATTCATCGATAATTTCAAGAATTGCTTTAACTACTGGCTCATACAACCACCAACGCTTGCGGTTTTTCCTTCTTTCATGAATTTTTACTCGTGGGTCACATAATAAAGTATCCTCAAGATAACGTGGACTCATTGAAAGAAGCTCTGATAATTTGTTAATATCAACTAACAATAAATTCTGCTGTATTTGCTTGTCTAACTGTTGCTTAATATAACTTTTCATTTCTTTTGTATCTATCTCAACTTTCACACTCGCTGGAACCATTCTTTCACCTCCTTACCGTTGCTATTGTTAACGAACATATCATAATTTGTATACTTTTGCAACGGTTTACTTACTTTTTTCTTTTAAACGTTGCAATTGCAACTATTAAGGTGTATTATTTAACTAAAGGTGGTGATTAAATGTCTGAAATAGGGGATTTCATTAAACGAATACGAATTGAAAATGAAATGAACATTACTGATTTAGCGAGACTGTCTGGAATATCAAGACCATATCTTTCCCAAATTGAATCAGGGAAAAGGAATCCGTCTAATGATTTGTTGTACAAACTTTCAAAGGCTTTAGATGTTTCATATTCAGTCATGCTTGAAAAAGCTGGGGATAAAGAATTGGCAAAAGCAGTTAAGAATTCACGATCCAATTATGATGATTTGATTAATCGGATCGTGGATCTTCAACAGAACGATAGTCTTGGGGAGTTTATTAGAGCTATAAGAATAGCATTGAATTATTCTATTGATGATGTTGCTAAAACAACTGGTCTTCCTGTATCTGTTCTTAAAAGTATAGAATCAAATAAGGAAACAGAGATCGACAAAGAAACCCTATATAGGATTTCCCTACATTTTGAAAAAGATTTATTAAATATATTTACTGCTTTATTACAACTTGCTGGACACGTTGAACTACCTGATCATTCATATATCGATATATTGTATGACAATTCGGGCTCTATTGAGGAAAGCCAGAAAGTTGAAGAAATGTTAATTCAACATAGATTCAGTAATAAAAGTTATATTGAGTTATTACAAGAACAGGAAAGAAAGTCTAACACATTTCATCTTGAAAAAGTTCTATCCAACGACAGTGAAGTTTATTATGAAGACGTTTTATTAACCAATGAAGAAAAAGACAAAATCAAAAAGTTTATTATGCATTTTTTATGATAAATGCAATTAATAAAACAGATTTCTAAATTGTAATATACCTATTCCCTTACATACGCCTGCCCAAGGTATGAAAGGAATGGGTACAGTGAGAAAATTACACAAATCAAATAAAGATAATGAAGTGTATTATTACTACTTAAAAAATGGAGAAAAGCGGTGGATGTATCGTCATAAATATTATGACGTATTGGGAAAGCGGAAAGAGAAGAAGGAAAGTAGCTTTAAGACGGAAAAAGAAGCCCTTAAAGCACTTTTAGAAGTGAAGGCTTCTCTCCTTAATGACCAATCAAAACAAGTGGAATATAGTCAAATGACGGTTTCACAATGGCTGGATATATGGTATGAAACTTATAATAGTGGATGGGAAGTCACATCACGATTACAAAGAAAAAACGCTATTAAACATCAAATGAAGCCGCTTCTAGGTAAATTTAAATTAAGTAAATTAGATAGGACAACCTATGTAAGGGAGTACATTAATAAACTCTCAAAGAAATATAAACCTAGTACAGTAGCTTTATTTCATCGTCTGTTTAAAATTGCCATCAATGCAGCCGTTGAGGATGAAATAATTCCACGTAACAGGTTTAATAAGATTTCCATTGAACAAGAAGAGGAATTGGATAATTTCCTTACCTCTGACGAATTAAACATCTTGTTAGATGTCACTAAAAAACATGAGAATATAACAAACTACACGTTTATCTTACTATTGGCTTATACTGGATTAAGAAAAGGTGAAGCTTTAGGTCTGAAGTGGAAAAACATCAATTTAAAAGAAAAAACTGTAACTGTTGAACGTACTAGGGATAGGTACGGTGACAGGCCACCAAAGACAAAAAACAGTTACAGGACTTTTCCAATTGATGATATTGTAGTTAATCAATTACAAGTTTATCAAAAATGGTGTATAGAAACAAAATTTGCCTATGGTATGAAGTTAGATAAAAAGAAGGATTATGTTTTCATTTCATATCAGGGTGGTACACCGATGGGAGCAAATACTTCTAAATATTTATTTGAACGTATATATAAACAATTGGAGAAAGACAATATTCATATTAAGCGGATTACACCGCACGGGTTACGGCATACTCATGCAACGATATTAATTAACATGGGGATCCCACCTAAAACTATAGCTGACCGTTTAGGCAATAC
>DKGO01000124.1 GCA_002453315.1 Caryophanales bacterium UBA6768
TGGCGTGTTGTTTTGCAACTTTATCTGGCAAATCACGTTTTGGACTCCCAGACTCAAGGACTTTATTCACATCATCAAATCCTGCAGATTTGGCTTTTTCAATATATTCATTAAGTAATGTTTCCCCATAATTTTGGGCATCGGTGATTGATACGTTGTAAGGAGCATATTGATCAATCGTAGTTAAGCTTTGCGTGTCAACAATGTGAGCAATGTGAAGTCTTGCACCTTCTGTTTTTGCAATTTTTAAAGCCCGCTTAAAAGCGCAATTCGCTTCATCCGATCCGTCAATCCCCACTAAAATATTTTTATAATTAGCCATCACAATCCATCCCTTCCTATAGATAAAATTCGCTCATTATTCTTACTATATACCCTAACGCGTCTGTTGTAACCGATTATTTAAATAATTGCTGAAATTGACAAATATAAGGTAAGATAAAATGAGGAGGGGTACAATGAGGCATGCATTCGTTACCGCTGGTGCAAAAGGGTTGGGGAAAAAGGTTTCTGAACAACTTTTAAGCGAAGGTTATGCTGTCAGTGTTAACTATCGTAGTGATGATGAGTCCGTCGAAAAGCTAAAGACTGAATGGGGCGTGTATGAGGACCGCTGTCACTTTGTTAAAGGAGATGTGACGTCACAAGAGGATATTGCCCGCATGGTGAAGGAAGCAGTCACAGTGTTTGGAACGATTGATTTCTTAATTAACAATGCAGGTCCGTATATATTTGAACGGAAAAAGTTAGTCGACTATACGGATCATGAATGGTATATGATGATTGAAGGCAACTTAAGCGCGGTCTTTCATTTACTGAAGGAAACGATTCCTACTATGCGAGAGCAAAAGTTTGGCCGTGTCATTACATATGGGTTTCAGGGAGCAAACAGCGCACCAGGTTGGATAAATCGATCGGCTTTTAGTGCTGCGAAGGTAGGGCTTGTATCACTGACAAAAACTCTTGCATTTGAAGAAGCTGAAAATGGAATAACCGCGAACATGATCTGTCCTGGGAATATTCTTGGTGATATGAAAGAAGCAAGTATTTCTGAATCGAGGGTAGTAGCTGATCCGAACACTCCAATTGGACGATCTGGAACAGGAGAAGATCTAGCAAGAATGGTGTCGTTTTTATGTCAAGAAAACTCTGATATGGTGACAGGATCCATCATTGATATAACTGGTGGAGTTGAAGTTGTTCATCGCCATCATTCATAAAAGTTTGCATAAAAAGTTAAATATTGCCTCATCTTAAAGGGTGAGGTGATCATAGTGCGTATTCTGCATTTAACGTTTATATTTCTTTTTTTGTATGCTGTACCAACTTATGCAAATGTTGCTCAACTATCGAATAGTCTATCATTGCAACTAACGGTTAAGACAGATAAAATAGAGGAACGCTACACGTTCCATCATCCAGACCGGTATACATATGTAAAAAATGGGCGCACGTATAAGGGCGCCAAAGCAAAAAAGATAATGTCTACAATCATTGAAGATATTGGTTTACATCCACAGGCGAATATTGACGATATGATTGTGCCATTAGTGGAAAAGAAATACCCGAGCATGGAACATTTTGAATTAAGATGGATAACGGAAAGTAATGAATTGTATACGTGGGTATGGAATTCCAAATAAAAAAGTTTTTGCTTTTTAGCAAAAGCTTTTTTCAATTCGTGAAGTGTTGTAGAATAAAGAAGAGTTGGTTCAGTCGATCTAAGTCTTATTGGACCTTAACTACCCATCGCTTAGCGGCATGAAGGTTCTCCTTTTCAAGAAATGGGAATCTAGTAGGCTGCGAAGATAAAATTTGACAAAAAAATAGGTGGATGATTATGCGAATTGGAATTCCTAAAGAAGTGATGAACAATGAAAATCGAGTTGGGATTGCACCAGCTGGTGTTTCCATTCTTGTTGAACAAAACCATGACATTATGATTGAAAAAAATGCGGGAATTAACGCTGGTTTTTCTAATGAAGACTATGAGGCAGCCGGTGCAACGATTGTCGAATCAGCTGCTGAAGCTTGGGACGTTGAAATGGTTTTGAAAGTGAAAGAGCCCCAACCTGAAGAGTTTAAGTTTTTTCGTGAGGATTTAATTATTTTTGCTTACTTTCATTTAGCTGCCTTTCCTGAATTGACGAAAAAATTGGCAGATGAAAAAATCATTGCCATTGCTTATGAAACGGTTCAAGTAAATGGCACCCTACCATTACTTACGCCGATGAGTGAGATTGCTGGAAGGATGTCACCGCAAATCGGTGCACAATTTCTAGAAAAGACGTATGGTGGAAAAGGAATTTTACTTGGTAGTGTTCCTGGAGTGAAGCGGGGGAAAATTACGATTATCGGTGGGGGAGTCGTCGGTACGAATGCAGCAAAAATTGCTGTCGGCTTAGGTGCTGATGTAACGATTATTGATTTAAATTCAGAACGCCTTCGTCAGCTTGATGATATTTTTGGATCGAACATTAATACGCTCACGTCGAACCCGTTCAATATCGCTGGTGCAGTTCAAGAAGCGGATCTTGTCATCGGTGCAGTCTTAATCCCAGGTGCCCGTGCTCCAAAGCTTGTCACAGAAGAAATGGTGAAAACGATGCAGCCGGGATCGGTCATTATTGATGTAGCGATTGACCAAGGAGGCATTTTCGAGACGGCAGATGAAGTGTCTACTCATGATAACCCAACATATACAAAATATGGGGTCATTCATTATGCTGTTTCTAATATGCCAGGGGCCGTACCGCAAACTTCAACTATTTCTTTAACGAATGCGACAGTTCTGTATGCATTAGAAATTGCGAATAAAGGTTATAGACAGGCAAGCTTAGATAATGAGGCTATTTTAAAAGGACTCAATACATTAAAAGGGTCTGTTGTTTATAAGGCAGTTGCTGAAGCACATAATCTACCATTTCAGTCAGCTAAGGAATTATTGCGAAATTAAAAAGGAATTTCCTTATAATTCTCGTAATCAGTTAGATAGGAAGGAATTAAGAGAGAGGATGTTGAGAAAATGAAAGTTACTTTTCACGGGCATTCAGTTGTCATGATTGAAACAAAAGGAAAGAAAATTTTAATTGACCCATTCATTAATGGAAATAGTCAATCTGATCTTAATGCAGAGACAGTTGAGTGTGATGTTATTTTACTTACTCACGGTCACAACGACCATGTAGGTGATACGGTAGAAATCGCGAAACGAAACGATGCGCTTGTCGTCGCCACTGCTGATTTAGCTACATATTTAGGTTGGCAAGGATTAAATGTCCATCCGTTGAACCTCGGTGGAGCACGTGAATTTGACTTTGGAAAAGTGAAGCTAACCCAAGCGTTTCATAGCTCCCACTACACAGAGGAAGAAACTCAAAACATCGTGTATACTGGAATGCCAGCGGGGATTTTATTTACAGCAGAAGGGAAGACCGTTTATCATCTTGGCGATACTGCGTTATTCTCTGATTTAAAAATGATTGGAGAAATGAACGATATTGACCTAGCCTTTGTCCCAATTGGTGATAATTTTACGATGGGACCGGAAGATGCTGTGATTGCATCAAAATGGATTGGTGCTAAGATGGTCGTTCCTGTTCATTACAATACGTTCCCAGTTATTGAACAAGATCCGTCTGCCTTTATTGAAAAGTTAGATGGGGTTGAAGGGAAAGTTCTCGATCCAGGTGAATCGATAACACTATAAAAAAATGCGGTGGAGCTCAACGTCTGAGCAACACCGCTTTTTTGTTAAATGAGTGCGACTTCTTTTACTTCAAAATAGGGGAGAAAACCTGTTTTTGGATGGCAATTAATATACTCTAAACTTACTTCTTCTGTTTGCAAAACAGATACTTCATGCCATAAAGATAAATCTACGGTAAAGTTATGTCTTTTTAACATTTCGGCAAAAGTACCAAAAAGAGCAATGTGAGTTGGATGTTCATGTGTCCATTTTTCTAAATGTTGCATAGATAAGAAAAATGAAACGACACATGTTTTTTCTAATTTTTCCCCATTCTCATTTACTTCGTATAAAAACTTCGGTGTAATCGCGCCAGTTTCTTCTGGATTTTTTTGCAAAAAAGAATAGGCTTTTTGCAGAGAAGGTTCTACTAAATTTAAATAAGTGTCTTTCTCTTCATCATTACAATGTGTCCAATCTTGTGCCGTTCGAATTAAACAAATATTTGACGGGGCACTCACTTTTAAATGCTTTCCAAAGGTTTCTTTTTTTACTTGCTCAGCTAATGGTGCGGTATGAGTCGGTTCAAGCTTATCTGTCTCAGATGCTTGCATACGTTTCCTCATTGATCCCCAGAACGCATGAGTTTTCGTTTGTTCAAGCGGTAGGAAATGGGTAACTCCACTATCGTTATTCTTAGTTGAATGAATCGTTTCAAAGTGAGTCATTGGAATTGTTGCTACTTCGATAAACATACCAACCTTATCATCACTGTCTAATTGATTCCCTGCCCACCATTCTTGGACTTCGGCATTTTCAAGCCAAGCCTTATATGTTTCGGGATTATCCCAATATGCCATAAAAACATAATTTTCATAATGGGAAGTATCTTGAAAGATTGCCCTATCAAAATGAATTGGCCCATTTTGCAAGGAAAAGCTATCTTTAATCAAAACTTTATGCTTTAGAAATAGATTGCTATCTTGCGATTGTAAGCCAATTTGGGCGAATATAAGTTGTTGAACATTTTCAGGATAAGTCGTTGTATATGCATGGACTGCCATTTCGCTTCAACCCTTTCCAACTGTGTTAACATTACTATAACACACAATATTCAAAAAATATAACCGATTCGTATCGTAACGTTCGTTCATGAAATCCAGCTTTACTCATACAATAAAGTAACTGACTTAAGCTTTATTGTAAAAGAATAAGGATGGAGGAATTGGGTTGAAACAGCGTTGGTTTTTATCAATTTTATCTGCGTTGGCGTTACTCTATTATGCTTTACCACGATTACCGTTTGAAAAAGGATTGCCACAGTATTTTAGCCTCCTTTGGATTACGTTTGCTCTCATTGCAATCGGTGGCAATTTAGCAGCTTTTTTATTCGCTGAAAAAAAGCAAGAAACTGTACTAGACTTAAGTAAGAAAGAAGAGGAACGTCAGAGAAGTTATGAAGCATAGATTGCTCAAATCTGTATTCATTTGTATAATGGAAACTATGATACAGATGAGTAGAAAGAATGGTGAACGAAGCGATGACGATGACGAAACACGAACAAATACTATTATTTATAGAGAAGCTGGAAGTTGGAGATAAGATTTCAGTGAGGCAAATTGCTAAAGAACTGAATGTAAGTGAAGGAACTGCTTATCGAGCAATTAAAGAAGCTGAAAACCAAGGATACGTAAGCACAATTGAGAGAGTCGGAACGATTCGGATAAAAAAGAAGCAAAAAGAAAACATCGAAAGACTCACATTCGCAGAAGTCGTAAATATCGTCGATGGACAAGTTCTAGGTGGACGTGCGGGATTACATAAAACGTTAAATAAATTTGTCATTGGAGCGATGAAGCTTGATGCCATGATGAGATATGTCGATCCTGGGAGCTTATTAATTGTCGGAAATCGTGATCAGGTGCACAAGATTGCATTGGAAGCCGGAGCTGCCGTATTAATAACAGGCGGCTTTGATGCTAAAGATGATGTGAAACAAATGGCAGATGAACTTGAATTGCCTGTCATTTCGACTTCCTATGATTCGTTTACGGTCGGAACGATGATTAACCGTGCCATTTATGACCAATTGATTAAAAAAGAAATCGTTCAAGTGAGCGATATTTTAACTCCGATTGAAGAAACACGTTTTTTAAATATTAATGATACTGTTGATCGTTGGCATCAACATCATGAAGAAACAAAACATAGTCGTTATCCTGTTTGTGATGATCATATGCGAGTCGTTGGGATTGTAACAACAAAAGATGTCATTAATGCTGGTGAGGAAAGAGAAATCGAGCGAATTATGACGAAGTATCCTCTAACAATTAATGAACGAACTTCCGTAGCGACTGCAGCTCACATGATGATTTGGGAAAGCATTGAAATGGTTCCTGTCGTAAACCAATCAGATAAACTAGTCGGCATCATTAGCCGGAAAGACGTGTTAAAAGCAACACAAACGATGCAACAACAACCACAAATGGGGGAAACATTCACCGATCTTATTACAAGTCAAATGGAAGATGTTGTTGAAGCGGGAGAAACCCATTATGTCAGTGAAGTTACTCCACAAATGACAAATCACCTCGGTACGCTTTCATACGGTGTCATCACGACCCTTGTAACAGAGGCGGGAAGCCGTATTTTAAAAAAGCTGAAACGAGGTGATCTCGTCGTAGAAAATTTGACAATTTATTTTATTAAACCAGTTCAAATTGAGAGTACGATTGAGATCCGACCACGTATTTTAGAAATGAGTCGGAAATTTGGTCGCGTCGATATCGAAGTGTACCATGAAAGTACGCTCGTTGGAAAAGCATTAATGGTTGCACAGCTTATTGATCGTTAATAAAATAATTACCCCTGATTATGCTTCGCTTCTTCAATCGCTAAAGGTAAGTAATGACGATATGCACGATAACCTAAAATGACATTTGCAAGGCCAAGTAAAATAAAGATCACACCGATAATTAAAGCGATAGTTGAATCGAAGCGAATGAAAATTTGGTTTAATCCAAAGAAAGTCATAAAACTTCCAAGTGCAATATTTGCTTTTGTATTGACCCAATTTTTCTCAATGACTAGTTTCGTTCGAAAAGCTTTTACTTTATAGAAAAAGTAAAACATGATTGAAATGACGATAAAAATGACGAATGTTGGCAATAAAAAAACCTCCAAAATGTTTGCTTTTAATTGACTTTGAGACAGAGGAGTGAATGCGTAACTACAGACACGTATGCATCAGTTTCCAAGCCTGGACAAAGTCTTCACACTCCATTTTAAAACAATTTCCACCGATATGCTATTGATGTTATTCATTCGGGTAATTTTTTGAATGAAAAAAGGAGAAAAAAATGAAACAACAAATTTTAAATGCGATTAAACAATTCGATACGATCATCATTCATCGGCACGTTCGCCCTGATCCAGACGCTCTTGGCTCACAAGGAGCACTCGCTGAAATTATTAAACTGAGTTATCCGAGTAAGCGTGTGTTTGTCGTTGGGGAAGAAGAAGATTCGTTACAATTTTTAAATCGAATGGATCAGATTGATGATCAAACATATGAAGGGGCACTCGTCATCGTTTGTGACACAGCAAACAAACCAAGAATTAGTGATCAACGCTATAATCAAGGAGAGATGTTAATTAAAATTGATCACCATCCAAATGATGATCAATACGGGGATCTCATGTGGGTAGATACGGATGCGAGTGCTGTCAGTGAAATGATTTATGAATTTTACTTATTCGGAAAAGAACAAGGCTTGCAAATAAATGAAAAAGCAGCGTCGTTAATATACGCCGGCATTGTTGGTGATACAGGTCGATTTTTATTTTCGAATACGACAGCGAAAACGTTCCGTTATGTGAGTGAGCTTGTAGGAGACGGATTAGCTTTCACTTCGATTTATGATCAGCTCTACAAACGAAGAAGAGAGCTAATCCATTTAAACGGATACGTTCTCCAAAATTTCACTTATGAAGATGGTGTTGGAATGATGAAAATTCCATTATCCATATTAGAGCAATTTGATGTATCGGCAAGTGAGGCATCTCTTCTCGTCAACTCTTTTTCTGACATAGAAGGTCTAAGAGCTTGGGCTTTTTTCATTGAAGAAGAAGATCAAATTCGTGTTCGGTTACGTTCAAAAGGTCCAGTCGTTAATACGATTGCCACCCAATTTAACGGTGGAGGTCATCCGTTGGCAGCTGGCGCGACGATATATTCATGGGATGATGTAGATGATGTTATCGGCTTATTAAAGGAAGCATGCCTAACTGAGTGAGACACGGGGCATATGAATATCAATATGTAGCTCTATCGTCGTGTAGAGATAGAGTTGTTTTACAGTTAATGTGAATTGTTTTTTTTCTATTTTGAATTGCTTATTTTCAAGCGTTGAAATAAGCAATTCTTTATTTTTAGAGACTGTTTCAATGTTTTTATTCAATAAAAGATTTTCTAGAAATTGAAGAGCTTTTTTTTCTAATTCATACGTTTCCATTTCAGTTAATTTTAATTTTTCTTTGTTTAAAAATTCAAGCTTAATCTCTTTTATTAATAATTGACTTTCGCTTTGTTTATTGATTTCTTCAATATCTTTTTGAAAAAGCTCTATTTTTTCATGAAGGTCTTTAATTTCTGATTGTTGTTCGGCAATTTTATTCACTTGCCGATCTTGCATCATGCCGAAAAATGTTAAGAAAAGTATCCAGCCAACGATTGTTCCAAATGCGAGACCAGCGAGAAACTGTTGCAGCTTGTGCATACGATAAAAAAATGGAATTCGCATACATTCAATTCTCCTGAGTGAACCATTGAATGAAGTGTGTGCCAGTGTAAGCTCCACTCATTGCAGACATGACGAGTAATATTTGCTTGACAACTTCAGATGGTGTGCCATAGAAAATGCCACGCTCTAAGCTTGAAATCATATCAAACGTACCACCGATAGCTGCAACAAGCGCCCAGATTTTTAAGTTGTTTGAGAGCTGGGTCATCGTTTTCATTGGTGGCTCGTTGACTAGAAATGCACCGATTGCACCAATAACCGAGCCTCCGACAACGACACCGATTGCAACAAAAAATGCTATAATTAATGTAATGAGAAACCTTTCCATTTGCTTTCCCCTCTCTTCATATGCTGGGAAGTTTTCTCTACATTACTATGGACAACCGATGCGAAGTATGATTGTTATTTCTAATGTTGGTTTTTAAAAAAGATGTTGTTTATGACACAATGAGTATAAACTGTGCGGTAGCTTA
>DKGO01000155.1 GCA_002453315.1 Caryophanales bacterium UBA6768
AATACTTATTCGTGCCCTTCTACATGAAAATTCCAAGGAGAAGGGCAGTCAGATAACCCGTAAGCACACAGAAACATCTTACGATATCCCTATGTCACACTATTCACTTTTTAACCCATGTATTTTTGTAATTCATGACCATATCAAATACCTCTTTTGTTGTATAAGTTGGCGTATATTTAAATTTACTTTTCAGCCTTTCATTTAATAAAACTGGACGGTAACGAAGGAAATTTACTTGTTCTTCACCGTACTGGGTCAGGCGTAATCGTTTCAAAATAAACAATGCTACTTTAATAAGCCATGCCGGTATACGAATTACTTTTTTATTCAATGTAGCCCCAATTTGATCAATTGATAAAGCCCCATCACCCGCTACATTAAAAATTCCCACTTCCTCGCCATAAATCCCTTTTACAATACAAGCGATAACATCCTCATCCCAAATGAAAACGAATGGGCTATTTGAACCTGACACACCGAGCAAATAACGTTTCTCAAACAAATTCGTTATTTGATTGTCAACTTCTTTCCCTAGAATAGTCCCGATACGAAAAATGACCTGTTCCAAATTTGGATGTTTTTCTCTGTACATAGCCATCATTTCTTCTACTATTCTTTTGTGATCAGAATAAGCAAACTCCTTGTTGCCACGAAGGGGTGTATCTTCATTTATCCAGTCTGGATTATCAGCATGATACCCGTATGTTGCTCCACTGGATGAAATTATAATTCGTTTTACATTATTCTCAACACATGCTTGTAGCACATTTTCCGTTCCCAATACGTCAACAGAATATTCAAATTCCCGGTTACTTTTCTTACCCGGCGTGACAATTGTTGCCAAATGGACGACAGTATCAATTTCTTTTTCTTTCATCAATTTACTCATGCCAGTAGATCGTACATCGATTCTGATATGTTCAGTAAATTCATCTAATTCATACACCGGTGTCTCCCGTAAATCAGTCGCAATAATTTTTGACGGTTGTTCGAGTTTTTTATTTTTCTCTTGTAAAAGATGCACCAACTGGCTCCCAATATAGCCAGAGGCACCTGTTATTAAAATATTCATGCTGAAATCCTTTCTGCTTTGACCCTATCACGTTTTGACCAAAAGAGGGCAAGTGACATACCGGAAATGACATGCCAAATCGACCACCAAGCCGCAACTATAGCCATTCCACCCAAACCATTAAAAAAGTTAAATATTAAAATTAAACCAAGACCAGAGTTTTGGATGCCAACTTCAATGGCAATTGCCCTTCTGTCTATTTCGGGTAAACGTGTTAACCGGGCAGAGAAATAACCTGATAACAAAGCAATTAAATTGTGTAAAAAAACAGCAACAACTACCATACCAACGAAATCAAGAAAATGTTGGAAATTAGCGGCTAATGCACCTAACACAAAAATAATGAAAAACGTAATCGAAAAGCGTTTCATCCATATACTCCACTTTTTCGATTGCTCTGGAAATTTATGATTTACTAACATTCCAATCATAAGAGGTATTCCCAATAAAATAATAATTGTTTGGACTAAATCAAATGGACTAATTTTAAATGAACGCAAAATTTCATTTGTCGGTCCATATAATGATCCCCATAACATCGTATTTAACGGTGTCATGATCATCGAAAATGCTGTTGATGTTGCTGACATACTTATCGATAGTGGTGTATTCCCTTTTGCTAAATGCGTTAAAAAATTTGATAAATTCCCCCCTGGGCAAGCGGCAACTAAAAACATCCCTAAGGCAATACTCGGTCTCGGTTGAATCGCTAATACTAATAAATAAGTAAGTGCCGGCATGACGAAAAATTGCGCAGCTAAACCAATAATAAACGGTTTTGGTGATTTTAATGTGCGTTTAAAATCACTCGGTTTTAAATCTAGTGCCACACCAAACATAATAAATCCAATCGCAATATTCATAATTAATAATGTCGTTGGATTAAAATTTAGTTGTACCTCATCTATCCCCATATTACTCCCCCTTCGGCTCGTCGTGTAAATCTTTAAAAAATCTTAATCCAGGTGCCCACATATGTTTTACTGGGTCCACATCACAATGGATAACAGCACATTTCCTTGCTTCGATAGAACGTTTGATTGCGCCTTCCAAATCTTTAGGATCACTGACACGTTCCCCATGTGCCCCCATACTAATGGCTAATTTATCGAACTCAATTTCACCTAAATCAGACTCAATGCTCTCTTTTTCACTTAATGATTTTTTAACGAGTGTTTTAATTGGTCTTAAGGCAAAATGTTGATTCATTTTCACCATTCCCCACTGTTTATCAGTAAAAACAAGATAAACAACTGGTAAATCATAACGAACCGCCGTTTCTATTTCTTGCGGATGAAAACCTGCGGCACCGTCACCAATTAAACAACAAACAGGTTTATTTGGATTGGCAACCGCTGCACCAAGCGCTTGTGCCATTCCCGCACCTAACATGCCAAATTTAAATGTAGAAAAAACATTCCCCGGCTTTTCAATTTCATAATAAAAATTAGACCAAATTACTGTATTCCCACCATCAAATACGACTGGAGAATCACTTGGAAACACTCTGTTACTTATTGCTGGTACGTGAGCCGAATTCATCGGCGATGCTTTATCCTTTAATTTTTCATCGAGTTTTTTCCGATGTTTCTCTTTTTCTTTTACGAACTGATTGATTAATTTTTTCCGTTGCTTTAATTTAAGTTTGTCGCCTCTTTTTAATAATGATTCGTATAAGGCTGTTAAGAAGTTTTTAATATCTGATTGGATGGCTATTTCGACAGGTTTATTCGCCCCTATTATTTGTGAATCTAAATCGACTTGAATGACCTTTTGGTCTTTATTCCAATAAGGTGCTTTCCCCCACCAATCTGTTTCCCCTAATCTCGATCCTAATACGAGCACAACATCTGCCTCATTACGCATGTCATTATTAACTTGAATATGAAACATTGGCATCATTAATTCATTGCTTTCTCTAATGGCTGATCTTCCCGCCCAACTAGTGGTAATCATCATTTGCAGTCTTTCGGCTACTTTTTCTAACATATTCGATGCCTTAGAATGAATAACCCCTCCTCCAGCATGAATGATCGGAAATTTAGCTTTTAATAGTATATTGATAACATCATTTATTTGATCTGTTGTCGGTGACGGATATGTTGTCATCCGGTATTGTTCAGGTTCCATAAATGTAAGATCGGCTTTAAACTTCCCATTCATAATATTTTCTGGAATATCTAAATGGACAACACCAGGCCTGCCTTCATAACATTTTCTAAGAGCCATTCTGACCATTTCTGGTATTCTATCAAATGATGGAATAGCCTCACTCCATTTTGCAAACTGGGAAATAACCCCTGTCTGATTAAAACATTGATAAGTTCCGCCCCTATCTGGATACATAATTCCGGTCCTTCTCGCACTAGTAATCACTAATACGCGATTTCCTTCCCCTTCTTCTACCACTAATCCCGGCAATAAGTTGGCGACCCCTGGCCCATTACTTGCCATACATACACCGAGTTTCCCGGTTGCTCTTGCATAGGCACCAGCCATATGGGCGGCACCCGTTTCATGTCTAGGAGAATAAAGTTTCATATCATTTTCTTTCAACTTGGAATAAAAACCAAAATAGGTCCCGTCAATTATTCCGAAGACATTCTCCACACCTTCTTTATGTAACATTTTTGCGACAACTTCTCCACCTGTCCATTCAGCCATTTATAATTCCTCCTGTATATTTAATATCATTTTTTCAAAAACTTGCTGCGTTTCTTTTTTTGTTGGTATTTTTCGATTCGTTAAAATTCCGTTCCCTGATAGTGCATCTGTTACTAAAGTTGGTATTAATGATTGTAATTGATTTATTTGTATCAATTGACGTGCATTCACATATAAATTAAATTGATTATTTAATGAATGTACATAATCAACCATATCATCAACCCCGAGCATATCAGCAACTTGCTGATAACGTTCATATGTCACTTCCATCGTAAATTCGATTACTGGGGGCAACATGATAGCAACACTCAGTCCATGCGGAATATTTAACTTAGCCCCTAGGGCCCGTGCTGTTGCATGGGCTAAATTTGTTGATGAATTAGAAAATGCCATCCCTGCCAAGCTACTTGCATAAAGCATTTTTTCCCTTGCTTTCAAATTTTCAGGATCATCGTATACGATTGGCAAATTTTCGCTTATGAGTTGCATTGCTTCTAGGGCAAACATATTAGTCCACCCGTTTGCCTTGGTGGAAACAAACGCTTCTAGTGCATGCGCGAATGCATCCATTCCCGTTTGAGCTGTAATATGTTTTGGCATCGTCACTGTTAATTGCGGATCCAAAATCACAACATCAGGTATTAAATCCGGATGCCCGGGATTATATTTAATATGTTTTTCACTATCAGTGATGACACTTACTTTTGTTACTTCACTTCCCGTTCCTGCAGTTGTTGGCATTGCAATGAGTGGATAGCCTGAAATTGTCATTTCGTTTTGCAAATCTGCGATTGTTAAATGTTTATTTTTTGCAATAACGGCCGTCGCTTTTGCTAAATCTAAAATACTACCTCCACCAATCGCTACAATTCCATTTGCCCCGGACTTGAGGAAGGCATCTACTGATATTGATAAATCTTCAGTAGTAGGCTCACCGGTCTTTTTATGAAAAAAAGTAACACTTGCATTTAGTTCATCAACCATCGATGTAATCGTATTCATTTCTTGATGATTCCGTTGACTTACCATTACAAATAGATGATTCATTCGTAATTGTAATGAGACTTCAATTAATTGTTGAAATGTACCAACCCCTTGGATCAACTTCTTGGGCATATGTATAGTCTGCACCATTTAATCACCTACCTTACTTTTCTCATCGATTCATTTTAATACGAAATTCATACATTCCTGGTTTCACAGCACTTGTATAAAATTCGATGATATCCCCATTTGGATTACGGATGATTCGTTCAACGATTAATACATTTGTACCTTTTTCTATTTGAAGTGGTGTAGCATCTTCATCATCCACCTGTTTACATGAAATACTTTGTTCGGCTTCATGCATATCAACATTTAATTCATTTTCCATGACATCATAAATTGTCACTTCATCTAAATTATAATCAGTTAACTTTTCACCCAATTCAATCGCAACATAATGTCGCTCGATGGCAATTGGTTCCCCATTAGCAGTTCTTTGACGTTTAATCATCATTAATTTGCTATCGATTTTTGTATTAAGAATAAGCAGTGGTTTATCGATTGTTTTTATCGATAATAATTTCGACCCCGGGGTTAACCCCATTTTTTTCACTGTATCTGTCAAACTATGTAATGTATGTAACCATTCTTCGATTGCTTTTGATTGTGTAATGAACGTTCCCTTCCCATGTACTTTTTTTAAAATCCCCTCATGAACTAGATTATTAACCGCTTCTCTAATCGTAGTTCTACTTACCGAAAATCGGTTCATTAATTCACGTTCACTAGGAATTTTTTTTTGGTAACGCCCTTCAATAATTTCCTTTTTTAACAGTTCTTTAATCTGAAAATGGTATGGTACGGGATTCCCTTCTTCAAGCATATATATCCCCTTTCACTCATCATGACGTCACTACCAGTTTACTTATTAATATTTTAGCAAAATTTATTTTAGATGTATAGTAATATCTAGCCTTCATTTATAAGTAGTAAGGAGACTTTTATTAATTTTCCTCTTCCACCATGTTATAAATAGTAAGATGAAAGGAATCGGGTATAAAAGAAAGGTATAAGCATAATATACTAATGCATGTTCTAATCTTATTCTTGTTTCACTTAGGTAAAAGGCTAATATTCCTACTAATAAACTAAAGATGATGAAAATAATCCCTTTATACCATTTATTGTTCACAAGAAATAACTTTATCGTTTCATTATATGTAATGTGTAAAAATAAACTACACCGAATATAAGAGCCAAAAGTCATTAAAATAAGGGCATATACATCAAGACGATCAACAAAGTTAATATTAATGATTTTAACGATTTCTAATGCTGGGTAATTAAAACTTTTAGATTGTCCTAAACCAAACGTCATTATAACTCCTGTCATTGTAGATAACATCATCATTACATTTGCGAATACACCTAACATCCAAACAAATAATAACCTTTTTTCCTTATTTGATTTAATCGGGGCAATGATTAAAAAAAGCAATTCTATCCAGACATTACTCAACAAAATTGTCCCTAATATGACTGGTATCCACCCATCCTCCAAAAAAGGCATTAGATCTAGAAAATTACGATCTCTAAAATTTATAAATGTGATAGAATGACCGGTAAACATCACAGTAAAAAATAAAATACCAGCCGTTAAAGCAATTGCTTTTGTACTTTTTAGTGCTGCATACATACTTAATAACAAAAATGCTAGTACAATAACAAATAACGGGGTCCTTTGTAAAAAAACCGTATTCGTCATCTCTGAAATAATGGCTAAAGAAAGACCCGATAATAACAGATAATACACCATGATGATCAATATAAATATTGTCGTCATACCCCGACCAATTAATTGATGAAGAGATTGATGAATATCCTTATTAGTAAATTTAAGACGTATAAGATAAATCGAATATACAAATAAACTACCTATGAACAAGGAAATAAGCGCCGACATCCAGCTATCCCTTCCGGCTAAATTTAATGCCAATGGTAGTAATACAACATGTCCCATAATAGGTAGGGTTAATACTATTAAAAAGAAAGTCTCCCATTTATTAATCATACAACTATTTTATCCTTTTAAATTGATATACTTTTTGATCATTCTTTTCCGGTGGTTGGTAACCAGGTTTGTTAATTAATCCCTTACTTTTAATAATTGTTTCAACTTCAATCACTATTTTTGCATTAGAAAAAACATCGCCCCATTCATCCCTAACCTTATTAAATTCATCAACCTGTTGGCGGTAAGTTTGTCGCCCAATATTTGTCACATCTGTTTTATATTCTTTTTGCAATTTATATAATGTTGACTCTATATCACTTTTAATTTTTTCACTGATTTTTTTTGAAAAAGTTTTACTCCATTCTTCTATTGAAGACACTTCCAGCTGTTGATCGGCTAATGTCCCAATTGCTTTAGCATGAATGTGTACTAATAAGTTTTCACCTTGTAAATCTGTTTCCAATTTTATGTGTGATTTTTTAAGCTTTAATGAGGCATTTCCACCTATTTCATCATTTGAAATAGTTATCGTTCCGCCCTCAGCTTCTTTATTCATCCACAGTAAACCGAAGGTATCCTCCTCGTTTAATTCACCTACCATTTTTCCTTCTTTGAATACTGCAGCACCTGTTAGTTTCGATAATATTTTTCCATCATCTTTAAAAGTTGTTATTGTAGGTAATACTCCATTGTTAAATGGCCCTAACATGTTCCTCATAAATTCTCTCGTTTTCCCGGAAGGATAACTCGAAACATATTTGGCATATTCAATACTTGAGATCAATTCCTCTGATAAAATATCACTGAAAATATTATCAGTTGTAAAAATTTCTTTCGGCATAACATCCGAAATAAATAAATGACTGTTTAAGCGAATCATATTTTCCCTTCTCAAAATATCTAAAAAAATTAACATATCATCTTCTTTTGCTATTTCATCATGAATAACCCATATATCTGTATGGGTAAAAAACAATCGCCGTTTAGCAATACTAATTAATTCCCTTGATGCGTCGGTTAAAGACTTAGTTGTTATTTCTAATAACACACTTTCATGCTGTACTTCCCCAGATGTAGCCCCTTCTTCCGCGGGTGAAATAGCCTCTAATACAACATGATAGTGATCTCTTTCTTTATCTTTACTTACTCCAACTCCAACGACCATAATTGCTTCATTAAGTTCAATACTGTCCCAACATCCTGTTAATAAAAAAATGACTGATATCACCATGATATATTTTAATATATTCATTATTAGTCCTTTTCTTTTAAATTATTTGGTACTTGTCGAAATCTAATCGGTCGTACATTAGGAATACTTTTAGGGCGATATTTTAACAGTGGATAAGGAAGACGAACTAAAAAGTCTTTCAAATCTCGCAAGTAAAATGGCATCAGTGGTTGTAAATAAGGAACTCCCATTGAAGTTAAATTTACCATATGGGTTAACGTAACTAAGATACATATCATTAAACCATAAAAACCGAATATGGCACTCGGAATGACATATATGAGTCTCAATAATGACACAAGACCAGCCACAGGAGTAACAATGAAAGTGGTAATCGATGCAGTTGCCACTACAATAATTGTTTGCGAGCTAATGATTCCCGCTTGGACAGACACCTCGCCAAGAATTAGAGCTCCGACAATACTTACCGCCTGACCAATGGCCCTTGGCATTCTAATCCCAGCCTCTCTCACTATCTCGAATAAAATTAATAGCATTAAGGTTTCAAGTACAAGGGGAAGTGGAACCCCCTCCCGTGATTGTTCCAATGATAATAAAAAGGTAGACGGAATCATTTCTTTATGTAAATTAACCGCACATATATATAATGCCGGTAACAGAATACTTAATAAGAAAGCCAAAAAACGTAGTAACCGAACAAAACTAGCATAAAATGGTTTAGATCCATAATCTTCAACATCTTGGAGTTTTTCTATAAATAAACTTGGATAAAATAACACCATAGGGTCACCATCTACCATGACCCCAACCCTTCCTTCCATCATCATCGCTGCAAGTTGATCGGTTCTCTCAGTGTTGCCCGCTGTGGGAAATATTGAATATAAATGTTCTCCTAAATATTGTTCAATTTGTCCCGAACTTGTAATATCATCAACAATAATGTCATTTATCCTTTTCTCAATCATCTGTACAATTGATTTCTCTACAATACCTTCTATATAGGTGATGGCAACATTTGTTTGGCTAAATTCACCTATAATAAACATTTTATGCTTTAAATTAGGGTTGGCAATTCGTTTTTGAAGTAAAGCGATATTCGTATGAACATTTTCGATAAATCCTTCCCTAGGACCACATACTACAGTCCCAGTTGGTGGTTCCTCAATAGAACGTGTTTCCGATTTTTCGGCGGCTATTACTAATCCAATTGATATTCCATTAATTAATAAAACAACTGATCCTTTCATCATTTTTAATATACATTCATTTAAATGTTCCTCTTCATCGACTTTATTTACATATAGACTTTTTTTAATAGATATTAAATAATCTTCTCCATTACTTAATTTCAATGACAACAATGGTGCAATTAATTGTTTTTGAACGATGTCATCATCTATTAATCCGTCAATTCCCATGATAAAAAGTGAAATTGCTTTACCGTCTTTTACATTAATCGTAAAATCCCTTTGGAAAACCTTTGATATATTTGATAATGTATGAAATAATACTTTTTTATTCTCTTCTATTTTGTCACTAACTAGAATAGTTTGATTAGCCTTCCAAAATTGGGTCGTTTCAGTCATATTTTATCGTTCACCTTTTATCATTGATTAACAAACAGCAATGTTATTATGTGAGAAATTAGCCAATTTATACTTACGAAAAAAAAAGGAACCTACGGTCTTATAGGCTCCTTAACATTATTATTAATAATTATTTACTCTTTACGATACAACTCATTAAACGATCTTCAATTTCACTAGCCGTTTGTGTTAGACGTTCATCATCAATCATTTCCATTAACATTGTTGGCTTCGGCATCCCGATTTTCGTCTGTCCATTGTCATCATAAACAACAATTTTACAAGGTAAAAAGTAGCCAACCATTTGATTCGTCGTTAACACTTTTTTCGCTTCTAGTGGATTACATACTTCTAAAACAACATATGATTGGTCAAAGTCTAATCCTTTTTCCTTGAGCTTATCTTTTATATCAAATTGCCACAGAATGCCAAACTTTTCCTCCATTAAATTTTCTTCTAGGGATGCTATTGCCTCCTCAATACTTTTCTCCGTTTCTACTGTGTAATGAAACATTTCATCATCTCCTCATAATTTTATAATCTATCTTTAAAACAAAATATCATACCAAATTTTAATGGCTGTTGCTAAAATTAAAGCAGCAAGTATCCATTGTAATATGTTAGTATTGACCTTTTTACCCACATTTGCCCCTATTGGTGCACCAAGTAAACTTGCAATCACCATAATGATTGCAGGTATTAACAACACCTGACCTGTGGTGATTTTCCCTATCGTCGATCCAATTGACGAAATAAAAGTAATTGCTAAAGATGATGCTATTGTCATCCGTGTCGGGATTTTTAATACTAACAACATAATTGGTACTAAAATAAACGCCCCTGCTGCACCAACAATTCCAGCGCCAAAACCAACTACTAATGCTAGTGTTGTAGCCAAAAATTTATTAAATGTTACTTCGTCATAAGGAATATTATCTAGCCCTTTTTTTGGTACAAACATCATGATCGTAGCAATCGTGGCTAAACTAGCATAAACAAGATTAATGCCACTTTCATTAAAAAATCCAGAGCTATATGCACCAATAAAACTTCCGATTAAAATGCTAATTCCCATATATAGAATTAGTTTTTTATTTAAAAGCCCACCTTTACGATATGCCCATACTCCACCTATCGTCGCGAAGAAAACTTGCACTGCACTAATCCCAGACACTTCGTGTGCAGTATACGCGACCAATCCTAATAATGGTGGGATGTATAATAACATTGGATATTTAATGATCGAACCACCAATTCCTACCATTCCCGAAATAAATGACCCTATAAACCCTATAAGAAAAAGTGTAACGATTAATAATATATCCATTCCATTCCCCTTTTGATACATTTCCATTTTTCTTTATTTTTAAAAGAGAAAGGGATCCATGCAAATGAATCAACAAAGAATATTAGATAGTTCTTTTGATTATTTTATGAATCCCCAATCTCTTGATTAAAGTCACTTTGAAATAGTTTGATATTGATAACATTAAATTCAACACTTTAATATAACGATAACGATTTATCTAACAGCACAACGATTTGGTCCAATTTCCATTTCTCGTTGTTTTTCTTCATCTGGTGTCATTTTCCCCATATTCGTTTCACGAATTTCCTGATAGGCATTAGGTTGAGGGGGTAAATTTTCTGTTACAATTTTACGAAACTCTTGGTCATCCTCAATATTTAATCCATGATTTTGGGCAATCAATGTGCCTAATTTCTCGGAAACTGATCCATCATAGTTTAATTCATCAATAATCATAAAGTGTGCAGGAAGTACGATAAGATCCTTCGATAATTCTCGATATCTCTCATATAATGTTTTGCGTAAATCACTTACCCAATCATCCGCTAACCCAGCCAAATCTGGTCTGCCTATTGAATCAATAAACAAAATATCCCCTGTCATTAAATAGTTGCTATCTACCACAAAAGAGGTCGAACCAATCGTATGCCCCGGTGAATATAAGGCATGAATGTCAATCGTTGAGTTTCCTATAGCAACTTCTACATCACTTTCTAAAGGTTCAAATTGATAGACTACTTCTAGAGCATCCTTTGGCGGTAACCAATAAGTAGCCCCTGTTTCTTTAGCAATTTGTCTGCCACCTGAAATATGATCTGCATGAAGATGTGTGTCAAATACATGCTTGATTGTTGCATGTTTTTCCTTTGCAAAATCTGTAAACACTTGTGTCATTCTTGTTGGATCAATAATCGCAGCTTCACCATTTGATAGGATCATATAAGATAGACAACCTTTACCGAGTCGAACGAACTGATAAAGCTCACCACCACCATTTAAATTGCCTATTTTAACTGGTTCTAAATATTCGCTCCAATCTTTCATTCCACCTTTGAAATACGATGCCTCGATTCCGACTTCATCAAGCATATCGGCAATCATCATCGCCGAGCCTTCTTTGGCACATACGACAACGATTTCTTGAGCTTTTGGTAATTTTTCTAAAATTGATTCGACTCCATCCAATAAATCAAAGTATGGAACATTTAAATATTCAAAATTTTCGCCTTCTATTTTCCAATCTTTAAATGCATCTTCATTACGAACATCTAATATAAAAAGTTTTTCTTTATTAATTACCTTTTTCGCTACATCTCTAGCAAAAATTGGTTGAACTGCCATCTCGCACCCTCCATTTTTGTCATATAATTATTTTTGCAATGCAGCCATAATACTGTTTGGATCGAATCCAATGATCCATTGACCATTTACTTCGGTTTGTGGTACTCCCATTTGTCCGGTTTTATTCACAACATCTTGCATTGCTTGGGGGTTTCTTTCTACATTTACTTCTTTGAAGTCAATATCATTTTCAGATAAAAAATTTTTAACCATGACACAATATGGACAAGTAGACGTAGTATAAACTGTAATATTATTCATTTTAAGCCTCCTTCGTTAATAATCCTTCTGTTTCATATTCCCATTGACCCATGCCAGGTACAACGTTTTTCACATTTCCATAACCCTTTTCGGTTAATTTTTGAGCAACGACATCACTTCGGTTACCTGAACGGCAAATGATGTATAATTGATCTTCAGCATTTAGTTCCTCCAAACGACCCTCTAATTCACTTAATGGAATTGAAATAGCCTTTGGAATATGTTTAAAAACATATTCTGCTTGTTCTCTTACATCGACAATGACTATGCTGTCATTTTCATCCATAGCCTCTTTCAATTCATCATTACTTACAACATAAGGATGTTTCGCTTCCTCTTTTATTTCCTCGTTACTCGTTTTCCTTAAATAATGAGTTAGCACACCTTCCCTTTCAATTGTCCCTAAATAATCATGACCAATGCTATCAGCCCAAGCTTTTAAATCTGCTGTTGAGCCCTGGTCTGTTGCCTGTACCTCAATCACTTGACCCGGCAATAAGTCTTTCATTGCCTTCTTTGTTTTTACTATTGGCATTGGGCATGCCAATCCTTTTGCATCTAAAAATTTATCGGTATTAATCAAAAATGTTCATCCTCCAAAACCTATTTTTACTTCTCCATCCCAATAGATCATCCCACCAACCATATTGGCAGCATCATAGCCATATGCTTGTAAAAATTGTGTCGCCACGCCACTGCGATTTCCCGAACGACAAACAATTACATATTCTTTTTCTTTATCTAATTCAGATATCCGTGATTGAATTTCACCTAATGGGATATGAATTGCATCTGGTATCATTCCTGCCTGAACTTCCATCGCTTCTCTAACATCTATCACCGATACATTGTTAGACTCTTTTAATAACTTTTGTAACTCACTTGGTGTTATTTCCTTCATTTAATTCATCTCCCCATTTAGTTTAAGGTCGCCAAGTAACAATGCCACCCTTTACATTTGTCACTTTTTCAAAGCCCCATTTTTTCAATTTCTTTGCTGCCTTATTACTTCTCATGCCACTTTGACACAATAGGACAATATTTTTATTTTTATCAAATTTTGCCTGTTGTTGATTCATGTGGGCTATTGGGATATTTTTAAATCCCTTAATATGATTTACACTAAATTCATGTGGTGTGCGAACATCAATTAATTGATAATTTTTATTTTTTATTATTTTTTTGAGTTCTTCAGTCCCTATATGATTTACACCTTTTGCTGGGAGAAATTGTGAACGGAAAAACCATATTATAATGATTCCTAATATAATATAAAAGATTATTTCCACGTAATACCCACCTTTTTAAATAAATAAATTTACATTCCCATCTTCTGCATCACCCAGGTAAGCAGCGACACCCGCATATTCTATATCATCGAGTAACTCTTCTTTTTTAATACCAAGTAAATCCATGGTCATCGTACAAGCAACCAATTTAACATCTTGGTCTTGTGCCATTTCAATTAAGTCAGGTAATGGCATTGCTTGATGCTTTTTAATGACTTTTTTAATTAATTTAGGGCCAATTCCTGCATAATTCATTTTCGATAATCCCATCTTATCAGCACCACGCGGCATCATTTTACTAAACATTTTCTCAATTAGACCTTTTTTTACTTTTATAGGTGAATCTTTTCTAAATGCATTTATTCCCCAGAAGGTAGCAAAAACAGTTACTTCGTGATCATATGCTGCAGCCCCATTTGCGATAATAAAAGCAGCCATTGCTTTATCATAATCTCCACTAAATAATAAGATGTTTGTCTTTTTTACCTTCGACATTTTTCCCCTCCTTTTTTCTTACTAATACCCGTATGGGTATATAAAAACAATAAAAAATATAGTGGATTTTATACCACTATGGGTATGATATAGGAGACGTAAATAAATGTCAAGAGGTTGATTTACCTACTATTCACTAGTAATTTAACGGCCTCTTTAATTTGATCTTCCGTACTCCCGCCATTTTCAATTTGTTCTCTTACACAGTGCTCTAAATTCGAACTAACTACTACCCCAATAGCACGATCAATTGCATTTCTAGCGGCTGTCATTTGTCCAACTAATTCTTTACAGTCCTTTCCTTCTTCCATCATTCGTAGTACAGCTCTTACTTGCCCTTCTACTCTTCTCATTCGATTTTTTAATTCTTTTGCATATTCCAAGTAGTTTCCCCCTTTGCTTAATTCATCATACTCTCATTAGATTATCTACAAGTTTAGAATTAGTTTAATTACATTTTATACCCTCAAGGGTATTATGTCAAATTAAAATCTCTTGATTTATTCGTTTTTTGTCCACGTTTATTTATCCATTTGTCACTAATTCACCTATTTATTTATAAATATCACTCTTCACTAAATTCATTTCCGCATCTTTTTTTGCTTGTTTTTTTGAGTTACCATACCCGTAACTATATGGTGAAAGTATTTTTGCTACCCCGAATTGACACATCATATCCGCGATTTCAGCAAAATCCACATTGAATATATAAATAACTAATTGATTATTTTCCTTAACATATTGTTTCACTTTTGTATTAAACTGCGCATCTATAATTAGGGTTTACTGAACATC
>DKGO01000079.1 GCA_002453315.1 Caryophanales bacterium UBA6768
AAAGAATATAAGATTTTATAGAATAGAGTTAACTATTTGTTGAAAATATATTTCAGGACCCGTATCAAAAAAGGTAATAATACATACTTTTTTGTCATAAATTTTTTAAGCAAACTACTATAATATAAATAATTTTATCAAAATTTCACTGTTAATTTAGGATCATTTAACTAGCTTAGTTGTAATTGAAAATTTTTGCTGAAATATTCGTATCAAATTTAATTAAAGGAGGCTTACTATTAAATGATTCGGGTTAACAATTTATATAAAAAGTTTGGGCAGTCGGAAGTATTAAAGGGAATTAACTGCCATATAAAACAATCGGAAGTTGTTTGTGTGATTGGTCCTAGTGGATCGGGAAAAAGTACCTTTCTGCGATGCCTAAACATGTTAGAAGAGAAAACAAGTGGTGAAATAATCATAAATGGCATTAACCTATATGACCCTGAGGTGAACATTAATCAGCTTCGGACAAGTCTGGGAATGGTATTTCAACAATTTAATTTATTCCCACACAAAACGATTGTTGAAAATATTATGTTAGCACCGCGAAGGGTACGAAAAACCGATAAGGCAGAAGCCAGAAAGCAAGCATTGGAACTGCTTAAGAGTGTCGGTATTGTTGACAAAGCAAATAATCATCCAAGTGAATTATCTGGTGGACAGCAACAACGGGTAGCAATTGCAAGGGCTTTAGCTATGGAACCAGAAATTATGTTATTTGATGAACCTACCTCATCTTTAGACCCGGAGCTTGTTGGGGAAGTACTCGATGTCATGAAAAAATTAGCGAGAAAAGGCATGACAATGGTAGTTGTTACACATGAAATGGGTTTTGCCAAAGAGGTAGGGGACAGGGTTTTGTTTATGGATAATGGCGTCATCATGGAAGAAGGTAAACCAAAGGATATCTTTTCAAATCCAAAACTAGAACGAACACAAAAGTTTTTAAATAGTATTTTTTAAACTAATAAATGATGCTAACCGTTTTTATTCAAAAAAGTCAAAAAAACTAGTGAAATAGATCAATGGAAGTTTCAAATTCCATCATACTAGTTAGGTAAATGTCAAAAGCTATTGATTTACATAGGAGGTAATAATAATGAGTATGAAAAATAACCCATTTACAACAGACAAATCCCGGATGATGAGAAATTCCTTTGTAGGAATTCCATCGTTTTTAATGGCACCTTTATGTCTCGATATGAATGAGCTTGATGCTGATGTAGCAATTCTTGGGATGCCTTATGATATGGGCACCGCAGTTAGGGGAGGAGCACGCTACGGTCCTCGGGGTGTGCGGGAAGCATCGACCTATTGGTCACATGCTTACGAAGGCTGGTATGACCCAATTCGTGATGAGAAATTCCTAGGTGATCAATGGAAAATTGTTGATTGTGGTGATGTTGATGTACTACATACCCTTTATGAACAATCATTTGAAAACTGTGAGGCCGCGGTTCGTAAAATTATTTCAAAAGGGGCGATTCCTTTTGTAATAGGTGGTGACCATGCAATAACAATTCCGATAGTTCGTGCTTTTGATAGTTTTGAGGATGTTTGTATGATTCAGTTTGATGCACATATGGACTTTACGTTTGCTCCCGCTGGCATAAAAGAAGGGCAAGGTAGCCCGATGCGCCGATCATCGGAAATGGATCACATTGGTAAAATGATGCAAATCGGTATCCGCGGAATTGGAAGTTCACAAATTTCCGATTTTGAAGATGCTAAAGCATATGGAAGTAAAATTGTCACATCACATGAAGTCAGAACAAAAGGTGTTGATCATGTCATCGATATGATTCCAGATGCAAAACACTATTATATTACATTCGATATAGATTGCTTAGACCCAACATTAGCGAATGGTTGTGGTAGTCCTCAGGCATACGGTTTATTTTATGAGGAAGTTATTCCAATGATTGAAGCAATTGCTTATAAAGGCGATGTTGTTGGTTTTGATATGGTCGAGGTTGCACCACCTTATGATACACATCAATTAACAGCACAATATGCAGGACAAATTATGTTAGATGCGATGTCATTTATTTTAAAGGGAAAAGAAAAAAGAAATAATGCCCGTTAGTTTGCATCGTGTGAACTTTACTATGAATTTCCGATTTCCCTATAAAAAATAGATTTAGGGTCGTTAGGGAAAATAATACAAATATACTCCCTTAAGGGTTTACCTATTTTCACCTTATTGTGAAGTATTTACCTGTTAATTATTTTAATCCTTGAGGTTAGATGTACATTTAAATAATTCGGATTATCCTGACATGGAGATCCTTGCGTTGGGTTAGACCCCCTTTATTATCCTAACGCAAGGGAATCTTCCGTCGGGTTAATGTTATTCTGATTTCGACTATCCCGATTCGGGAAAAATTTATTGGATTTTTTGGAGAAGAGATATAAGGGAGACTCACCGTATGCCCTAAAATAAAAACAAAAAAATTAACGAACTAATTTTCCGTTGTCGTAAGTGTAAAATATACCTTATTAAGGATTAAGGTAAAACAAAAAAGACAGAAGGATTAATTTACAACCCTCTGCCTTTTATTGTTTTGAGTTATATTGCTTTTCTTCTAATAAAAATGAAGGATATCCCACCAATCAGTATTAGTGCTAAACCAATACCAATCATATTAAAGTAATTTGTTGCTGTTTTTGGTAACTTTTTACCTTCTGTTCCTTGTTTACCTTCTTTATCTGAATCACCGTCAATAGTCATAGTGGTTTTATCATCATCATTAGTACTATCAACACCATTTCCTGACGATCCATTATCGTCACTTCCACCTGAACCGCCATTACCACTATGACCTAATTCGGGTTTACTGAACATCCCAAAT
>DKGO01000169.1:0-5175 GCA_002453315.1 Caryophanales bacterium UBA6768
TAACAGACTTAAACAAATCTTAGATGGGGATCTTTATGAGGAATGGTTTAATACATTTGCGCCAAAGGGACGCGCACCGCGTATCGGTGAGGTGTGGGCATCACCAGGGCATGCCGAAACATTGCAATCCATTGCAGAAACGAATGCGGAATCATTTTATCGTGGAGAAATTGCTGAAAAGATTGCAAAGTTCTCAGCGGAGACAAATGGTTATATTACTGCGGACGATCTAGCAGACTACCAACCAGAGTGGGTCGATCCGATCAGTGTGAATTATCGGGGGTATGATGTTTGGGAGATCCCTCCTAACGGTCAAGGACTAATTGCGCTACAAGCTCTTAATATTGCTGAAGGTTTTGATTTTGGTCGAAAAGATACAGTTGAATCCTATCACCACCAAATTGAAGCTTTGAAATTAGCATTTACTGACGGCCAAGAATACATTGCAGATCCTCGCCATATGACGGCTTCTATAGAGGGCTTACTTTCAAAAGAATATGCTGCAGAAAGACGCAGCTTAATTGGTGATGAGGCAATCATGCCGACACCGGGAAAACCACCTCAAGGTGGAACGGTTTATTTAGCAACGGCTGATGACGAAGGGAATATGGTTTCCTTTATTCAAAGTAACTACATCGAATTTGGCTCAGGAATCGTTGTGCCTGGGACAGGAATTAGCCTTCAAAACCGTGGACACAGCTTCTCTTTCGATCCAGATTCAGATAATGCTCTTGAAGGTAGGAAGAAACCATATCACACAATTATTCCTGGCTTCTTAACGAAAGATAATGATGCAGTTGGACCATTCGGTGTGATGGGTGCTTTCATGCAACCACAAGGTCATTTACAGGTTATTATGAACACAATCGATTTCGGCCTAAATCCACAATCGGCTCTCGATGCCCCTAGATGGAGATGGTTGGAAGGGAAAACAGTAGAACTTGAACACTCTGTACCAAACCATATTGCGGTTGCTTTAGCCGACCGTGGGCACGATGTGCGGATTGCTGTCGAGCCGTATATCTTTGGACGTGGCCAAATCATTTGGCGTGATCCAGAAACGGGTGTCCTCGTCGGGGGGACTGAGCATCGAACCGATGGGATCGTTGCAGCTTGGTAAGTGAATGAGATATTAAAAATTCCCCTGCCTTCAAAAGGTCGGGGAATTTTTTCCTACAAGATGTGCTCGTCAATGATTTTTACGAGCCTTTTAATTTCAGGTTTACTCACTTGTGCATTTGCACCAACTCGTTCACCTTTATGACGTAAATCATTCGTAATGAGTGATGAGAAAATAATGACAGGTAATTGCTTTAACTTTTCATTTTCTTTAATGCGTTTCGTTAAATGATGTCCGTCCATTTTTGGCATTTCGATATCCGTAATGACAAGTTGTACGTGCTCCGTAACATCACCCTTTTCTGAGAATGCGATGAGCTTGTCTAACGCCTCAGCCCCATCATGGCAAATTTCGAGGTTCGCATAACCGACCTTTTCTAATGTTTCTTGTAGGAGTTGACGCAAGAGGGAAGAGTCTTCAGCGATAAGAATCATCTTCGTCGAGCGCTCCCGTGCGCCAAGTGATTCGAGTCGTTCTTGTGTTATCCCTGTGTTCGGATTAATGTCAAAAATAATTTTTTCAAAATCAGGCAATAAAATCATCTCTTCATTAAAGTGAATAATGCCAGTAATTAGATTTTCGAGGTCTTTTGCGACATCATTCGGTTGCTCGATTTGTTCCCATGAGATTCGATGGATTTGTGCGATGTTTTCGACGTGAAAAGCAACTTTTAATTGGTTGAACTCAGCAATAATGTATTTTTCCTTTGTTTTGTCATATTCTTCATGCAGATTGAGAACCCTTGCTAAATGAACAACAGGTAATACTTCCCCTCGAAGTGAGATGACGCCTTCGACGTGAGGGTGGGAAAATGGAACTTTTGTTGCTGGCATGACTGGAATAATTTCACGCACTTTAATGACATTAACTCCAAATCGGTTATCACCTATCGTAAATTCAACAATTTCTAGCTCGTTCGTCCCGCTTTCAAGCAAAATACCTTCCTTTGTGAGCATTGTTTTTCCCCCTGGAATTGGATATTGTATTTTAAGAGAGATTGTTCAAGAAGTCCAAAACGCTGGATGTGAATCAGTTGTTATCTTTGAACATACATATATAAAGCACTCTACTCTCTTTATCGGCATAATCCATCGATCTGTTATAAGTTTAAGGAAATCATGAATCTTCTAATTCTTCCCTATAGACTGAATACGTCTTTTCATATGCTTTTCCTGTGAATAGCTGTTGAGGATGTAACGTTGATTTTGTAATTTGTTTTCCTTTATATTCTGAGGAATCTTGAAACCTTCTGAAATCACCTGATGAATCCCACATGCTTAAAATAAGAAAGGAGTCGCCTTTTTTTGCTGGTGTTAACACTCTGACTGCTAGACAACCTGCTTGTCGTTTAATTATAGTCGCTCGTTTTTGCGCTTCAAATTGAAAGACCTCGGCTTCATCCTGGGGCACAGGAATGTTATTGATGACAGCAAACGTTGCATTTTCATAACTTCCATTAGAAAAATAAATTCCATATTGTTTCCCACTGTGAAACAAGCTTTTTCCACTTTTTTCAAGAATGAGAATTGAGGAATCGTCGCCATCCATTAAATAGATTTGTTGTTTGTTTTTATGTTTTTCATAGATTGTTTTTAAAAAATGATGTGTTCCATACGTTAAGTAGAAATTCATGTTCGCAACCTCCATTAAAGTTATTCTCTTTACTATCTTACCCTTGCATGAAATAATGATAAACAAAAGGTGCATAGATGACTTTGTTTTGCTACGAATATTGGGGGAGGATTCTTTACGTGAAAAGCCCTTTTTTAAAAAAACATCGCCTTTTTATTTTTGCAGTTTGTTTATTTTGGTTGAAGGTTTATGCGGTTCAACGATTCTTTTTTAACGTGCCGACAGAAAACTTTTTGCAAGAAATACTATTAATCATTAATCCAATTAGTTCGGTTTTAGCGGTATTTGCAATTAGTTTGTTTTTTTCCGAAAAACGTCGAAATAACATTCTTCTTATGATTAGTGCTTTTGGGTCTGCTGTATTATATGCAAACCTTATTTATAATCGTTTCTTTAATGACTTTATTACAATCCCGACGTTATTTCAGACGAATAATATGGGCGACTTAGGTGACAGCATTTTCACTCTTATTCAGCCAACCGATCTTCTATTGTTTCTCGATGTCTTTATTTTACTTATTCTCGTTCGAAAAGCGAACGTTCCAGCTGTGGCAATGACGAGAAGCCAGATTGCACGGGTGTATGCAAGTGCGCTCGCTTTATTTGCAATTAATTTTACGTTGTCTGAAGTAGAACATCCCCAACTTTTGACGAAATCGTTTGATCGCTCCATGGTCATTCAAAATATTGGTATCTTTAATTATCATTTTTATGATCTAATTTTGCAAACAAGGGTTAATGCAGAAAAAACATTTGCGAAAAGTGATGGCTATCTTGAGGTCGAATCGTTTGTGAAAAATCAACGCTCAGAACCAAATCCGACCTATACTGGAATCGCAAAGAACAAAAATGTATTTGTCATTTCGTTAGAATCCATGCAAAGTTTTGTCCTGAATAATGAAGTCACAGGACACGAAATCACACCGTTTTTAAATGATTTAATTCAAGAGAGCTATTACTTTCCTAATTTTTTCCATCAAACGGGGCAAGGAAAAACATCAGATGCCGAGTTTTTAGTCGCGAATTCTCTGTATCCATTGCCAAGAGGAGCCGTATTTTTTACAAATCCAGAAAATGAATATAATGGAATGCCTGAAATTATGAATGAAGCTGGTTATTACACGACGGTATTTCATCCAAATCATAAGAACTTCTGGAACCGATCCGAGATGTACAAATCATTAGGATATGATCGATTTTTTTCTGCAGACGACTTTGAAATATCAGATGAGCATTCAGTTGGTTGGGGATTAAAGGATATTGAAATGTTTACACAATCGATCCCGAAGTTAAATCAATTACCACAACCTTTTTATGCTAAATTTATTACACTAACGAATCATTTTCCTTATGCATTAGATGAAGAAGATACACTTATTCCGAAAGGCCAAACGAGTAGTGAGACGTTAAATCGTTATTTTACTACGGTTCGTTATACAGATGAGGCTATTAAACTATTTTTTGATAAGCTTAAGGAAGTGGGCTTATACGAAAATTCTATTTTTATATTGTATGGGGACCATTACGGAATCTCTGAATATCATAACGAAGCATTAAGCGAATATTTTGGTAAAGAAATGACATTGCATGATTCTGTACAGTTACAACGGGTTCCAATGATTATTCATGTCCCAGGACTAGCAGGTAAAGTGATCGACTCAATCGGTGGTCAAATCGATTTAAAACCAACGATTTTAAATTTACTTGATATTTCGAAACCGAGAGATATTATGTTTGGAAGTGATTTGTTTTCAATAAGTCGACCTAAATTTGTTGCACTGCGGGACGGGAGCTTTATTACAGAGGATTATGTGTATACGAAGCAAAAGTGTTTTAACCGTCCAAACGGTACCGAACTAGATTTAGAGAATTGTGAACCCTTTATTGACAAGGTACAAGAGCATCTCGATTATTCTGATCGAATTATCTATGGTGATCTATTACGTTTCAATGAAAATTAATTAAAAACACATTGCGACTGACTATCGGCAATGTGTTTTTTAGATCCGAATATCTAACTACTTATTCGGCTATTTTACTTATTATCGTTAGGGTTAATCCAGCTTCCTGGTTTTCCTTTTAGCTTCGTCACATTGATCATGCCGTTCGATTTATTAAAGATGGCATAGTGTCCGGGTTGTACTGTCGCCTTTTTGTTTTTTCGTTGTTTGGCATCTGCTGCAGTTACATAACCATTAACTGTTTTGTTTACAGCATATGTTTCATTCGATGAAGGTGTAGGGTTATCGTTAGGGTTAATCCAGCTTCCTGGTTTCCCTTTTAGCTTCGTCACATTGATCATGCCGTTCGCTTTATTAAAGATGGCATAGTGTCCGGGTTGTACTGTCGCCTTTTTGTTTTTTCGTTGTTTGGCATCTGCGGCAGTTACATAACCATTAATTGTTTTGTTTACAGCATATGTT
>DKGO01000169.1:5463-5740 GCA_002453315.1 Caryophanales bacterium UBA6768
AACCATTAATTGTTTTGTTTACTGTATACGTTTCACCACTCGATGAAGAATGAGTAGCAGAAGGGAGAGTGTGAGAAAAAGTTTGAACATAAGTGGTCGGATTTAACGTTGACTTTGAAGCATCAGTTTCCCATCCGTAAAGTGGCGATGTTTTCTTTCTAATTTCGTAGTGTAAGTGTGAACCAGTCACATTTCCGGTTGCTCCTTGATAGCCAATCACTTGATTTTGTTGAACAGTATTGCCAGTTTTTATAGCGACTCGATCAAGGTGTCCATA
>DKGO01000092.1 GCA_002453315.1 Caryophanales bacterium UBA6768
GGTTCAATCCCGCTAGGCTCCATATAATAAATGTTTGTGAATGTTATTTCGCAAATGTTTATTTTTTTCTATCAATTTATGATAGAATATGAATGGTCACCAAAATAGTGCTCCCATAGTTTAACGGTAAAACGTTGCCATGGTAAGGCAAAGCTGCCGGTTCGATTCCGGCTGGGAGCTTTCTAATTTTAAATGCCAATATAGTATTTAATTTTTATGTACAATTATTTCACCGTGTTGAATTGAAAAGAAGAAAGTCATGGGAAACCATGGCTTTTTTGTTGTTTTATTTAACGAGATAATTGCGAAAGGTTCAGGTTTTGTATTTCTATCTATACCATTAAAATTTCACCCTAATCAATTCCAAAGACAAAAATAGTTTACTTAATTAAAGACATGGCTGTATAATTAAAAAGGTACATATAATCTAAACACATATTACTTAACATTATAAGGAGGACAAAAAAACATGAAAATTTTAGTGGCAGAATTAATGTGGGAAGATGGAATAGAAGAATTAAGAAACATGGGGTATCATGTTGATGTTGATATGGAATTGAGCCGTAAAAGGGAAGAATTATTAAAATTGCTTCCTGATTACGATGCTGTTATCGTACGGAATGAAACGAAAGTTGATACGGAATTTCTTGATACTGCGAAAAAGACACAAGTTATTGGGCGACTAGGTGTTGGCTTAGATAATATTGATACACAGGAGGCAGGAAAAAGAAATATTCCCGTTATTTCGGCTAGAAATGCTAATGCAACATCTGTGGCAGAATATGTCATGGCCGCAATGTTAGATGCATCTCGTCCATTAAATGCCGCAGATGTGGATGTTAAAAAGGGAAATTGGAATCGTAGGCTTTTTACAGGGACTGAATTAAACAATCGTACACTTGGACTGATTGGTATGGGGGAAATCTCCCACCGTGTTGCAAAAAGAGCAAAAGCATTTAACATGAATGTTATTGGTTATGATCCTTTTGTAGCTCCATTTGATCATGTTGTACAGGAGACAGGCATTCATCAAATTGAAAATTTAGAAGACCTATTAAAACAGTCAGACTTTATTTCAGTACATGTACCATTAATAAAATCAACTAAACATTTGATTAATCGCGAAAACATGAAATTAATGAAACCTGAAGTCTATTTAATCAATTCTGCAAGAGGCGGTATTATCCATGAACTGGATCTTGTTGAAGCGGTAAAGAATAAAGAAATTGCTGGTGCCTACCTTGATGTCCTTGAGCAGGAGCCAGTTGACAAAAACTCACCGTTGCTCGAAGTGGAATCAATTCGAATTGCACCACATATTGCTGGTTCGACTGATGAAGCACAATCCCGTACAGCAATGCTTATTGCTCGTGAAATAGATAGGGTATTAAATGGTGGTAAATCCCTTTGTCAGGTAAATTAGAGGTATAACTTGATCCCGATAGTTATTTGGCTGTTTTATATAAAATTTTAAAATGATACTGCGTAAAAGGATGATTTCTTAAAAATGAGGTCATCTTTTTTTGCTGAAATATTATGCACATATCACGGTATAATAACACTGAAATACAATAACTGAACATAGGAAATCAGGGGATTATTTAGATGTTAAAAAAGTGACAAATGATTGACTTTTCCACCTTATTTAATTATAATTAACTCATCGTAGTTCAGAATGATTATTCCAATATACGGAATAACTATTATTTAAAAAAGAGCATTACCGTATTATTTCAATAAAATTCAAGGAGGAAATATATTGAGTAAGTTGATAAAAAGAACAGATCTTGCCAATTTTATAAAGGATGATGATACATTACTTGTTGGTGGATTTGGTCTTTCTGGAACACCGTTTACGTTAATCGATGAACTTGCTACGTTAAATCGAAAAAACTTGACGGTTGTTAGTAACAATTTAGGGGAAAAGGATAAAGGTCTAGGGATTCTTTTGCATACTGGGTCACTGAAAAAAGCGATGGGTTCATATTTTACATCAAATCGTGATGCAGTTAATGAATGGTCAAAAGGCAATCTTGAGATTGAACTAATTCCCCAAGGAACGTTGGCGGAAAGAATTCGCTGTGGTGGCGCAGGGATTGCCGGTTTTTACACGAGAACTGCTGCTGGCACAGACATTGCTAAAGGAAAAGAAGAAAAAGAATTTGATGGGGAAACCTATATTTTGGAAAGAGCGATCAAAGGGGATGTCTCTCTTATAAAGGCATTAAAGGCTGATACGAGGGGAAATCTTATTTACGATCACACTGGGAGAAACTTTAACCATGTCATGGCGACGGCTGGTAAAATTGTCATTGCTGAAGTGGATGAAATTGTTGAAGTTGGTGAACTTCACCCACTAGAAATTACGACGCCACATGTGTATGTAGATTATTTAGTCATGAATGACTATGAGAAAATTGGAGGTGTGTATGTTGTTCCAACAGGAAAGAATTAAAATTGCAAAACGTGTAGCCCAGGAATTATCAGATGGAGATACCGTTAATTTAGGTGTAGGAATTCCAACATTAATCCCCGATTATTTAGGTGATAAAAAAGTAGATTTACATTCAGAAAATGGCTTGCTAGGTATGGGGCCAACCCCGGCGAAAGAAGATATTAACATGGATTTAATGAGTGCTAGTAAACATCCAGTAACAATGGAAATAGGTGCATCGCTTTTCGACAGTTCAGATTCCTTTGTAATGATACGTGGTGGTCATATTGATATGGCAGTCATGGGTGCACTACAAATCGACCAATACGGGGAAATTGCCAATTGGGCAATTCCGGGTAAGGATATTTTAGGAGTAGGTGGTGCGATGGATTTAGTTGCTGGGGCCAAAAGGATTATTATTGCTTCCATGCATCAAGCAAAAGACGGCACCCCAAAGCTTGTCGATAAATTAACCTTTCCGACAAGTGGAAATGGTCGGGCAGATATGCTAGTGACAGAACATGCCGTATTTAAATTTTCGGAGAATGGTGCGGAATTAGTTGAACAATTATCTGACTTGACAATTGATGGGCTAAGAGAAATAACTGGTGCCCCATTCACTTATAAAAACACGGTTGTTTCATAAGGTAAAGGTAAACAATTGTTAAATAAAACTTTTCTATAGCCTTTAAAATGTAAATTTTTACAAAGTAATCATTAAATTCATTTATAAAATGGCTCGAACATAAAAAGAAGGAGTGTTCACATGCGTAAGGTAACCGTAGTAGGTTCAGGTGTAATGGGAAAAGGAATCGCATATGCTTTTGCAGTAGGGGGGTTTGAAGTCCAGTTAAATGACTTGACTGATGACATTTTAGCAAAAGCAAAAAATGACATTGACAGTTTACTTGATGGCAGTTATGAAAAAGGCTTTTTAAAAGAAGATGTTTACAATGCAGCGAAGAAAAATCTCACCTATGAAACTAATCTCGAGACAGCAGCAAAGGAAGCTGATCTAGTTGTCGAAGCTGTACTAGAGAAAATGGAGTTAAAAATTGAAGTTTTTCAAAAACTAGATAAAATTTGTCGACCAGACACAATTTTGGCAACAAATACATCAACGATGAGTCCAACAGAAATTGGTGCACAAACGTCTAGACCAGATAAAGTAGTTGCGATGCATTTCTTTAATCCAGTTCATAAAATGAAGTTAATCGAAGTCATTCGTGGCCTAGAAACTTCAGATGAAACGGTCCAAAAAGTTCATGAAATTTCTGAAAAAATCAACAAGACTACTGTAGAAGTGAATGAGTTCCCGGGATTTGTTACGTCACGCATGAATTGTCTTATAGGAAACGAAGCAATGAACTTATTAATGGAAGGCGTTGCTTCAGCCAAAGATATTGATAATGCCATGAAACTTGGGTTGAACCATCCGATGGGACCATTAGAACTAGCGGACTTAGTAGGCTTAGATACACGCCTTAGAAACATGGAATATCTCTATGAAACTTTAGGTGAAAAGTACCGTCCTTGCCCATTACTAATTAAATATGTAAAAGCGGGAAGATTAGGCAGAAAATCTGGAAGTGGGTTTTACGACTATAACTAGGAGGTATAGTATGGGATTTTCGTATGAAAGTGTCAAGGTCGAAATAGATGCGGGAATTTTTTGGCTCACATTGAATCGCCCTGATGTTCGTAATGCTCTAGATGCTCAAATGCTCCATGAAATTGATACAGCCATTTCTGAAGCGGAAACAAATGATGATGTAAAAGTGATTGTCATTCAAGGTGCTGGTGAGAAATCTTTTGCGGCTGGTGCAGATATTCGTCAGTTGAATGAGAGAAAGCCTCTCGAAGCAATTGTACCGGGCATGCAGGGGTTATACAGTAAAATAGAAAACTGTAATAAAGTGACAATAGCGGCTGTTCATGGGTTTGCACTTGGCGGTGGCTGTGAACTTGCATTAGCTTGTGACATTCGAATCGCATCTAAAAAGGCAAAATTAGGTTTACCAGAATTAAACCTTGGGATTGTTCCTGCCGCTGGTGGAACGCAAAGGCTTTCCCGAGTCGTCGGTAAAGGAAGAGCACTAGATATGATCTTAACTGGTAAAATTATCGATGGAGAAGAGGCTGAACGCATTGGTCTTGTTAATTATTTCGTCGAGGAAAATGATGAGTTAAAAGATAAAATTTTGGAAGTAACGAAGGCAATACTTAAAAAGGGCCCTATCGCATTAATGTTAGCTAAAAAAGCAGTCAACAAAGGTTATGATATCGATATCGATACAGCATTATGGATAGAGAAACTGTCTCAAACGGTTGCTTTTGGCACTGAAGACAAACACGAAGGAACAATGGCATTTTTAGAAAAAAGAAGTGCTGAATTCAAAAACAAATAAGGGAGATTTCATTATGGATTTTAATTTCACAGAGGATGTAGAATTTTTAAGACAAAACGTAAGAAAATTTGTAAGAGAAGTTGTTGAACCGCGGGCAATGGAAATTGAAGAAAAAAATGAAATACCAGCGGAAATTGTTGAACAGTCAAAGGAAATGGGCCTTTTCAGTTTAGGAATCCCTGAAGAATATGGTGGGCTTGGACTTGACATGGTTGGGAAATGTGCCATATACGAAGAATTAGGAAAAACTCATAACGGTTTTACAACATTAATTGGTGCACATACAGGAATTGGTTCAGTAGGGATTGTTGAACTCGGAAACGAAGAACAAAAGAAAAAATATTTACCTAAACTTGCATCAGGTGAGTGGATTGGTTCATTTGCTTTAACAGAACCAAGTGCCGGTTCAAATGCTGCAAACATGAAAACAACTGCCGTTAAAAAAGGTGATAAATATATTATTAACGGTTCAAAACACTATATTACAAATGCAGTAGATGGTCATGTATTCACGGTTATGGCAGTGACAGACCCATCTAAAGGAGCAAGAGGCATTACATCCTTTATTGTGGAAAAAGACTTCCCTGGATTTATTCTTGGTGCAGTAGAACAAAAAATGGGCTTAAAAGGATCCCATTCAGCAGAACTCTTTTTTGAAGATATGGAAGTTCCAGCAGAGAACGTACTTGGAGAAGAAGGCCAAGGGTATATTAATGCATTAAAAATTTTAGCCAATGGCCGTGCGGGATTAGCAGCAAGAAACCTTGGATCAAGCAAAAGATTATTAGAACATTGTTTAGATTATGCACAAGAACGTGAGCAATTCGGACAAAAACTTATCGATATTCAAGCAGTACAACATATGCTTGCGGAAATTAGTAAAGATATTGCTACATTAGAGGCACTCACATACAAAGTTGCTTGGATGACTGATCAAGGACATCGTGTTGTAAAAGATGCTGCAATTGCAAAATTGCATGGTTCAGAAGTATATAACAGAGTTGCAGACTTAGCTGTTCAAATTCACGGTGGAATTGGTTATATGAGCGATTACCCAATAGAAAGATATTATCGTGATGCACGTATTACGAAGATTTATGAAGGAACGTCAGAAATCCAGAAAAATATTATTTCTGGTGAATTGAAACGCGAACTGAAAAAATAAGGAGTGATTATAAATGAATGAATCATATATTGTTGGTTCAGTAAGAACGGCCGTAGGAAAAATGGGCGGTACATTGAAAGATGTCACGGTTGACTTACTTGCCGAAAAAGTGATCCGTGAATTGATGGCCCGAAATGGTAATAACATTAATATAGACGAAGTAATTCTTGGTCAAGCGAAGCAAAGTGCTGATACATCCAATTTGGCACGACTCGCAGCATTAAGAGCGGATTTACCAATCGAAGTAAGTGGATATACCGTTCACCGTCAATGTGCTTCAGGCTTACAAGCGATTAATAACGCAGATATGCAAATTAGACTGGGATTGTCTGATGTAGTTATTGCTGGTGGAGCAGAGAGTATGAGTACTGCACCATATTATTTACGTCATGCCCGTTTCGGTTACCGTGCTGGGAATGGAGAAATTCTCGATCCTAACACAGAAAGTCAACCATGTTCACAACCGCAAGAAAAGTATGGTAAGTTGACAATGGGATATACTGCCGAAAATCTCGCTGAACAATATAATATTTCTCGTGTAGAACAAGATGAATTTGCCCATCGTAGTCAAGTATTAGCTGATAAAGCAATTAAAGATGGTCTTTTTAAAGATGAAATTGTTCCATATGAAGTGAAAGAACGTAAAAAAACAATCACATTTGATACAGACGAACATCCATTTTTAACATCACCAGAAAAACTTGCCTCATTACCAGCTGTGTTTAAGAAGGATGGCACAGTAACACCAGGTAATGCAAGTGGTAGAAACGACGCAGCATCAGTCGTTCTTATGATGAATAAACAAAAGTTAGATGAATATGGTCTTAAACCAAAAGCGAAAATTATCGCCCAAGCGGCAAGTGGTGTTGCTCCAGATTATATGGGAATTGGTCCAGTAGAATCAACTTATAAAGCATTAAAACAAGCTAACTTAACAATGGACGATTTGGGACTAATAGAGTTAAATGAAGCTTTTGCAGCACAAGCATTGGCTGTCATTAAAGAATCAAAAATGAACATAGACAAAGTGAATGTCAATGGTGGTGCTATTGCATTAGGTCATCCAATCGGTGCAACAGGTGCAATATTGATGACAAAACTTCTACACGATATGGAACGAAAAGGTGAAAAGTACGGTCTCGTGACACTTTGTATCGGTGGAGGACAGGGACTATCAACAATTATTGAATACGTCGGGTAAAAATTGATAGTAGATGGTGATGATATTGTATTCACCATCTACCCTTATTTACTCATCTATACTTTCAATGGGGAGGTTTGATTTGTATGAGTTCGGTTCACATTGTTCAAATTTTACCGATGTATCATCAAGACGGAGAAAAAATTTTAAATGAACAGGCAACTGTCACAAAATTTGATGAATTTAATGAACAGGAAATCATTCATTTTTTGCAAAATAATCAAGTGGACGGCATTATTTTACGTGCTCCTGCACGAATCACACCGGCAATTATTGATGCATGTAGTAATGTGAAGGCTATTTCCGGGGCGGGCGTTGGTCTTGATAATATAGATGTCGATTATGCCACGCAAAAAGGGATAAAAATTTTACATGCCCCAAAGATTAATACAACAGCAACTGCTGAACATGCTGTAAGTTTAATTCTCGCTGTCATGAAAAACATTGTTAAATTTCATGCTGAAATGGAAAAAGGTAATTATTCCTATCGTGACGGAAAGTACACGAGTGAACTGAAAGGGAAGCTATTGGGTCTTGTGGGTTTTGGTTCAATTTCACAAGAAGTTGCTAAAATAATGAAAAATGGTTTCAACATGAATGTACTTGCATATGTAAGAAGAATTCCCAGGGAGAGAAGGCAAATTGCTGAATCAATCGGTGTTGAATTGACCGAAGACATGGACGAGGTATTTCAAAAATGTGATGTGATCAGTTTACATATACCTTTAAACGAAAAAACCGATGGAATAATTAATAAAAAGTACTTTGACATGATGAAGGAAGACGCAGTACTTATCAATACAGCACGTGGTGGCGTTGTCAATGAAGAAGACCTCGTTGATGCATTAAATAACAAGCAATTTAAGGCAGCCGGTGTCGATGTGTTCCGAAAGGAACCTGCACCACCCGATCATCCATTTTTAAAAGTAGAGGAAATAACGAAGACTCCCCATATTGGTGGGATTAGTTTAGAGGCAGCAAGAAATACGAGTATCACGATTGCATCGAACCTTGTTAAAGCAATTGAAGGAGAAAAACTTCCGACAATTGTCAATTGGGAGGAACTCTCCTAAATGAAAGGAATAGGTGTACAAATGGAGAAGTTACGACAAGAATTTGAAGGAAGTAATTTTTGGAAATTTATCGGATTAGAATTGGAAAAAATTGAAGAAGGTAGTGTCACTTTAAAATTACCTATTATTGATGAATTTCTCAATGTAAAAGATACTGTACATGGCGGAGTCTATGCTTCCATTTTAGATACAACGATGGGCTTTTCAGCCCGTTCACTTGGCTTTGATGCAGTAACAACTTTAGAAATGGACGTTCATTTTTTAAAGGGGGCTATGGAGGGAACCATTCACGCAGTTGGAAATGTAATTCATAGAAATCGGTCAACATTTTTAATGGAAGCAACACTATATAATGAAGCTGGTGAAAAGCTAGCCCACTCAACAGGAACCTTT
>DKGO01000044.1 GCA_002453315.1 Caryophanales bacterium UBA6768
AGTTGGCGAATGGCCTACTGGAAAGCGTGAACACTTGTTCCAGGTAGTTAAACGGAAAGCACGTGGGTACCGCTCTAAGAAGAATATCATCGCTATGGTGTACGCACTGGCCGGTAAATTAAACTTCGCTTCGAAATAAGAAAAGAATTGGCCTACAGCATGGAGCTACGCATCACTCGCATCCGAAACCAATTCCCTTGTCCGGTTTTCAAAGATTTATAAATCTTTAATAGAGCTGAATACGAGTATATTTATTGCTAACGGCGAAGAGCCATTTTTCCTTAAAAACTGATGATTTTATTGAGTGAATATGAAAAAATACAAAGGTACCATATCATTATGACTACAATTATAAACAGGAACATGTCAATTGCAACATAATGAGGGATCATTTAGAGTAGTTCCTCGAGAATAAAACGAATTAAACGACTTAATTTCTTGCCTACTGTTACTGAACATGTTGTGCAAAATCTAACTTTACACCACTAATTTTGAATAGATAAACGTCATTTTTCGGCTAGTTACTATTCAAATGACATGATATATAGTAGAGAGATTGTGTAAAAGCAATGTCTCTTTTTTTGATTTGCTTTTTTAAGCTACAATTGTTCTATAAAGATAAATCGGAAAATACAGAGCAAAGTCGTAAATTAATGAAAGATTGTGTAGGCCTTTTAAGTTTATAAAATGTTAAATTGTTGGAGAGGACGCAAACTTAATATTTGTCGATTTACATTGTTTTGTGCTCTTAGAATAATACGGAGGTTTTAATGAGAAAACCGTTTGTAAATTCATTTTGGTTTTTATTTTCTGTTTCCCTTAACGCCTTGGGGAATAGTTTTATGATTATTTCTAATTTCGGTAGTGCGCCCTGGACTTCTGCTGGAGAAAATTTAGTTTACATATTGCCTTTGTCTATTGGGGGTTGCATTATTATTTTGCACCTTTTTGCCTTACTGCTCAGTTCTTTTTTGAAAGTGAAAATCACGCTGGAGGTAATTGTCAAAAGTATGCTTTTAGCAGTTATGTTTGGAGTTTTCGTTGATTTATTTATGTACATGCATGAGTTCATATATGTGCCTGAACATACAGTTATACGTTATCTATATTTATTCGCTGGATTGTTATTCGAAAAACCCCTGGTGATTTGGATGTAAACTAACAGCATTTATTTCAAGATTATTATCATGCGTTAGGACTATTTCTATGCTTTTAGATCGACCTTTTTACCCATTTTGATCAGATTATGTAGAAACGATGGTAACGAAAAAATGAATGGGCTACACTTAGTAATATTCATGTACACGTCACAAATGTATCGGAGGGATATGTATGTTGCTTACTATTGCAGTAATCATATTAATTATATTACTTATCGGTTGGACGGTTGTAACATATAACACTTTCATAACTCTGGGAGAAAGAGTGACAAATGGGAAAGCACAAATTGCCACACAAATTGAATCAAGATGGGATGCGGTTAAAAGTTTAATTTCCGCAACAAAAAAATATTCTCAACACGAAGTTGAAACGCTAGAATCCGTAACAGAAAAACGGGTGAGTGTTGGAAAAAATAGTTCGATTAATGAAATAGAACAGAACGAAACACAGTTAAATCATGTTCTCGGTCGGTTGATTGCGATTTCTGAAAGATACCCCGACTTAAAAGCTAGTGAAGTGTATCAAAATACAATGGATAGCATTAATAAGTACGAAGATAATGTTCGGGGTGCAAGGATGATCTACAATGATGTCGTGACAAAGTTTAATCGTCAACTTAAAATTTTCCCGTCAAATATCGTAGCGGAGATGTTTAACTTTACGGAAAAAGAGTATTTTCAAGGAACAGAGTCAAAACAAGAGGTACCGAGCTGGGACTAGAGGGAGCACAATGAGAAGATATAAATTTGGAATTGCACTATGTTTTTTGATAATTTTTGGTAGTCTATTTAGCTATGAAAAAGCATATGCCGCTATACATAAATTGGAGGATTTACATATCCATGTACAGATCAATGAAGATGGAAGTGCAAGGATAACGGAAAAAAGGGTTGCCTTTTTAACAGAGGGTACGGAGAACTTCATCGTGATTGGGAATTTAGGAAAGTCAGAAATAAAAGATTTTGTTGTTAAGGAAAATGGTGAAACATTTCAATTTATAGATGACTGGGATATCGATGCATCCCAATCCGAAAAGACGTTTAAAAATGGCATCATTAAAACTAGGGATGGCTATGAACTAAGTTGGGGTATTGGCATGTATGGCCAGCATGAATATATCGTTGAATATACGGTTACAAACTTTATTAAACAATTAAATGATAGTCAGATTTTGTTTTGGAGATTTGTCAATGATGAGATGAACACCCCGCCTGAGCGAGTCACGGTTGAAATTGAAACTGAAAACAGTTTAAGTGAAGAAACAGAAAAAATATGGGGATTCGGATTTGAAGGACAAGTCCAGTTTCATGATGGAAAAGTCGTCGCGACAAATGATCATCCGTTAAATAAAAACGATTATGTGACGATACTCGTAAAATTTTCCGATGGGATGTTTACAACCGCTGACCATATTGATCAGTCGTTTGAAGAGGTACAAGAAGAAGCTTTTTCGGGAAGTGACTATGGTAAAGAATCGAGATCGTGGTTTAATTTCAGTAAGTTCCAAACCATTTTTGGTGTTTTATTTCTTATTTTCATGATCCTACTAAGCTTTTATAATCCATCGATTAAACTAACGAAGGAAAAACCAAAAACATTCAGAAGAAAATATCAAGGTGAATATTACAGAGACTACCCGTATGAAGGGAAACTTTTGGACGTATACTATCTCCTTTACGTGATGGGGGTAAGTAATTTCGAGAAATTGCTTACAGCTTTCATTTTAAAGTGGATAAACGAAGATATAGTGAGTGTTGAAACAGAAGAAGTAGGGATTTTCAACAAAAAGGATGTCGCGGCTATTTATTTTTCTGATAAAGAGGTTGAAGCGAGCTCCCCAGAGGGAAAATTGTTCCGTATGATGAAGCTTGCAGCAGGTTCTGATGAAATTTTAAAAGAAAATGAATTTACGAGATGGGCGGAAAAGAACCGGAAAAAATTAATTGCTTGGGAAAAAGCTATCGTGAATGAATCATTGCAAACATTAATATCTCAAGGATATATAGAGGAAAAGGAACAGAAGAAGTTTTTAATGAAAAGAAAGACCTATGTATCAACAGCAAAAGGCGAAGAATTAGAAAAGAAAGTGTATCAATATGTTAACTATCTTTACGACTACTCATTACTAAATGAACATGAAGCGATCAATGTAAAGATTTGGGATGACATTATGATTTGGGCGGCTTTACTTGGGTTGACAGACGTCGTCAGTAAGCAATTTAAGCAACTTTATCCGAAGTATGAACAAGAAACAGTCTATACAGCAGGGTCTCTTTTCTTACTAAGCTC
>DKGO01000146.1 GCA_002453315.1 Caryophanales bacterium UBA6768
TTTAAGCCGTATAATGTTATTAATTATTATTTTTAATTGTTTGAAAGAATGGAGAGTTTGAATGATTTATGCCGTATTAGCCCCACTTATTATTGCTTTTTTTATTCCAATGATTAGTAAAATGAAAAACAAGATTCATACAGGTGTTTTTGTTTTATTTGTTCCATTCATTATTTTTATTTATTTTATCCAGTTTGTTGGAAAAGATTTTTCACCAATCACCCACTCTTATGATTGGATCCCTTCATTATCCATTCACTTTGATTTCTTTTTGGATGGCTTAAGTTTATTATTCGTTTTATTAATTAGTGGTATTGGTACCCTGGTCGTACTATATTCGATTTATTATTTACATACATCTGAAAAACTAAATCACTTTTATGTATACTTGCTTTTATTCATGACAGCCATGTTAGGTATCGTGCTATCAGATAATATTTTTGTCCTATATACTTTTTGGGAATTAACTTCTATCTCTTCGTTTTTACTTATCGGTTATTGGCATGTACGAGAAAAATCACGTAATGGTGCTCTGAAATCACTAATCATTACAATTTTTGGTGGTTTAAGTATGTTTGGTGGCTTTATTCTCTTATCTGTTTTAACCGAAACAACAAGTATTCAAGCAATGTTTGCAAAATCAGAAGTTGTCCTTTCAAGTCATTATTTCCCGCTTATTCTAACATTTATTTTATTGGGAGCATTTACGAAATCAGCTCAATTTCCATTTCATATTTGGCTACCAGATGCAATGGAAGCACCTACACCTGTCAGTGCCTATTTGCATTCAGCAACAATGGTAAAAGCCGGTTTATATTTAGTAGCTAGATTTTTTCCGTTATTTTCCGATCATATCGCTTTTTTTATCGTCGTCAGTCTCTTTGGATTGATTACCCTCTGTTGGGGATCATATATGGCCGTTCGCCAAACCGATTTAAAAGCGATTTTAGCTTATTCAACTGTGAGTCAATTAGGCATGATTATGGCAATGCTCGGTTTCGGTACTGAAATTGCGATTTTTGCTGCTGCCTTTCACATATTAAACCATGCTACTTTTAAAGGTAGCCTATTTATGGTAGCTGGAATTGTAGATTTACAAACAGGGACAAGAGATATACGTAAACTTGGTCAACTTTACACATTTTTACCGATGACAGCAACATTGGCTCTATTTGGTACGTTTTCAATGGCCGGTGTTCCTTTACCTTTTTTAAATGGATTTTATAGTAAAGAATTGTTTTTTGATAGTTCTTTAATGTTACAAAATGGAGGTTCTCCATTAATTTCTTTATGGGGGACAATCATTCCCGTGTTGGCTGTCCTTGGTAGTATTTTTACTTTTGTCTATTCCATGTATTTATTTTTTGGAACATTTATTAAGAAACAGGAGAAAGACAATAAGGTGAATGATTCAATCAAAGAGGCCCCTATTGGCATGATTATTGCTCCTGCAATATTAGTTTTTGGCGTCATTATTATTGGCCTAATGCCTAATTTATTTAATTCATCACTACTAAGCCATACAGCGCAAAGTATTTTACCAACTTCCACAGTCAATTCTATCAAATTTTGGCATGGACTCAACACACCATTTATCATGTCTCTAATTGTCGTAATTGTTGGTGCTATACTTGCCTATACAAAAAAATACTGGGATAAAATATATCATTTCTTCCCTGGTAATTATAGTTTTAATCGGGTGTACGATCGCTCACTAATGATAATTGACTCATCTAGTAAAAAAATTACTAATTATTATATGAATGGTTCAGTTCGAACTTACATGATGCTAATTTTAGGAACAATGGTAGTTGTTTCGTTTTTCTTTATGTATATGACAGATGGTTTTACAATTGATTATTCCGATTTAGCGAATATTACTGTATTAGAAGCTACACTAGTGTTTGCGATTATTGTTTCGGCAATTGGGACTATATTTTCCAATCAAAAGGTAATGGCTATTTTAATTTTGGGTATTACCGGATACAGTGTAGCAATCTTATTCGTCATATATCGTGCTCCCGATCTTGCTTTAACACAATTAGTTATTGAAACCATTACTTTAGTGTTATTTTTATTAACTTTTTACCATTTTCCTAAATTAAGAAGACGTGAGGAAACAAAAGGAACAGTGATTTCTAATTTAATTATTTCTGCTAGCTTTGGTCTTTTAATGGCGATGATTGGTATCTCTGCTTTTAGTAGTGACTGGTTTGATAAAATATCGGGTTACTTTGTCGAAACTTCCCTATCTATTGGTGGAGGAAAGAATATCGTTAACGTAATATTAGTAGATATGCGTGGTTTTGATACGCTATTTGAAATTACAGTATTAGGGATTTCAGGATTAGCTGTTTTTGCCCTTATAAAATTAAGAAACGATAAGGAGGCAAAATAAGTGGAGTTTATTATAAGTATTTTGGCAGGGATTTTGTTTGCCACAGGCGTATATAATATTTTACAGAAACAACTGTTACGAATTGCAATTGGAACGGGACTAATTTCACATGCAGCACACCTGTTCATTTTAACGATGGGTAAATTAAAGCGAGGTCAACCACCGATTATTCAGGAAGGTGTGACAAATTACACTGATCCACTGCCACATGCTTTAATCTTAACATCAATTGTCATCAGTTTCGGGGTTACGGCGGTCGTTTTAGTGTTAGCATATCGAACAGCAACGGAAAACGAAACTGATAATATGGAATTATTAAGGGGTACTGAAAATGAATAATCTCGCTATATTACCAATTATATTACCGCTTGTGGCGGGGTTTACAATTGCATTTTTTAATAAATATGTAACAATTACAAGGATACTAACTAAATTTTTTATTTTGTTAAATTTATTTTCAGTTGTTTATATTACTTATATTGTTTTTCACAATGGTTCAATTATTTTAGAAGCTGGAAATTGGGCGGCTCCATACGGAATCGTGTTTGTTGCCGATCCATTATCGATTGTTATTGTATTAACGACAAACATTTTAGCAACAGGATGCGCATTTATTGCCCCTAGGTTAATGTCTGAAACGAAGGAAAGGTTTTATTTCTATGCATTTTTCTTCTTTTTAATAAGTGGTGTGTCAGGAGCATTTCTTACTGGGGATTTATTTAACTTATTCGTCTTTTTTGAAGTATTATTAATGGCCTCCTACGGTCTAATTGTTTTGGGAGGAAATAAGGTACAATTACGAGAATCAATGAAATACATATTAATTAACTTATTTTCATCGGTTATTTTCGTAACGACTGTTGCTTTTTTATACGCTGTTGTTGGGACAGTCAATATGGCACAAATTGCTGAAAGAGTTCACGAGGTGGAGCAGAAGGGTGTATTAACGACAATAGCGATTGTTTTGTTTTTCGTTTTTGCTACAAAGGCTGCATTGTTCCCACTCTATTACTGGATGCCGAAGTCATATGTTGTACCAAATCCCGTGGTTTCTGCCCTATTTGGTGCCCTGTTAACAAAAGTAGGAATATACTCCATTATTCGTATTTTTACGTTAATATTTACAGTAAATGATGATTATACGCGCTATTTATTTTTAATAATTGCTGGTTTATCGATGCTGTTTGGTGTCATCGGTGCTTTATCAACGAACGATGTGAAACTCATCGTTGCTTATAATGTTATTCCATCCATTGGTTTTATTCTGTTTGGACTTGCAATTTATAATGAAACTTCCCTAAGTGGTTCGGTCTACTATTTAATCCATGACATGCTCATTAAAGCCGCGTTGTTTTTAATCGTTGGTGTTATCACATATATTGCAGGCACATCTGATTTAAGAAAGATGGGCGGATTAATTCATCATTATCCTTATATTGGATGGACATTATTTTTTGCAGCTTTTATTTTAGCTGGAATTCCACCTTTTAGTGGATTTATCGGAAAACTTTTATTATTAAAAGGATCATTTGAAGCAGACCATATACTGTTGATTATCATCGGATTGCTGACAAGTTTGCTCATCCTATACTCGATTACTAAAATTTTTATCAAAGGCTTCTGGGGAGAAAAACAAGTAAATGTACCAAAAAAGTCTACAAAAGGCATGTTATATCCCATCGTTGGAATTTTAGCCTTTTCGGTTATCTTAGGAATCGGTGCAGAGTTATTTTATCCAAGTATTGAAGCAGTTGCAGCATATTTATTAGATCCTGATATATATATTCAATCAGTATTAAAGGAGTAGTGAAACATGGCTTTTCAAATTGTTATTCATATTGTCATTGCATTTCTGTGGATGTTTTTAAGTGAAAGTTACACGATTTTATCATTGTTATTTGGCTTAATCATCGGGGCTTTATTACTTTTATTATTAAATCGATTTTTCACAGGTGCTTTTTATTTAAAACGGTTATATAAAATTTTTATTTTAGGACTTATATTTGCCCGCGAATTGATCTTATCGAATATTGCCATTGTTAAGCATGTATATCGGAGAAATCCCACTTTTGAACCAGGTATATTTGCGATGCCAATTGATGTAACGGAAAAATGGGAAATTACGTTACTAGCTAATTTAATAACTTTAACCCCTGGGACATTAACAGTGGCAATATCGGATGATCAAAAACAATTATTTATTCATGCAATGGACATGGATACAAAAGAGCAATCGATTAAGGATATTAAAAATTCATTTGAAAAAGCAATTCTGGAGGTGACAAAATGACGGAATGGCTAGAAAATATCGAATATATATTACAAATTACAACGCAAGTTTGTTTAGTTGGTATTGCCTTATCACTCCTTTTACTTATAAGAAGGGTAATCATTGGACCATCAAACCCCGATAGGGCGACGGCATTAGATGTCATTGGTATTTGTTTAATGGCTACTGCTGCTTTGAGTTCGATTCTTCTCGTCACAGATAAATTAACTGACGTTATCTTGTTAATCGCAATTTTGTCATTTCTAGGCACATTAGCATTAGCTAAATACATTGAAATGGGTGTTATCATTGAGCGCGATCGTGATTAGTATTTTTATGTATATTATTATCATTTTCCTTTTACTAGTGGGAACATTTTTTATCTTTTCAAGTGCCGTTGGTATTATCCGTTTTCCAGGAGTTTTTACACGGCTTCATGCGGCAACGAAGGCACCGACATTGGGAATCATTAGCATTTTAATCGGTACATTTTTTTATTTATATGGGACACATCAAATTGTCAGTGGTAAATTACTGTTGGCTATTTTATTTATTATGCTTTCATCGCCCGTAGCTGGTCATATGCTCTCAAGGGCTGCCCACAAAAGTGGAATAAAGCCCTATTTACGACATAAACAAGATGAATATGAAGAATATATGAAAAATAAATAACATGACATTTCCTGCTTTTATTTGACAAAAATTGTTTTAGACAAACACATTTTAAACGCCCAGACATATACATATAAATAGATGTCTTTTTATCGGAGGCGATTAATGTGTCATCAATTCTAACGTTGTTTACTTTTTTAATGAAGGAAACAATTTTTTTTGTTGCTTACATTAAAAATAATGCTTTTCCCCAACCCCTATCAATAAAAAATGAAATTAAATACATCGAGGAAAAGGAACAGGGAAGTAAGGAAGCAAGAAATAAATTAATTGAACATAATTTGCGTCTTGTAGCCCACATTGTAAAAAAATTTGATCAAACTGGGGAAAATGTTGAGGATCTAATTTCTATTGGTACAATTGGATTAATCAAAGGGGTAGAAAGTTATCAAACAGGAAAAGGAACAAAATTGGCTACTTATGCTGCACGGTGTATCGAAAATGAAATTTTAATGTATTTAAGGACATTAAAAAAAACACAAAAAGATATTTCTTTACACAGTCCTATTGGACGTGATTATGAAGGAAATGAAATCAGCCTCATCGATGTGATAGAGGCAGATAATGAAAATATTATTGACAAAATTCAACTTCACCTAGATATGGAACATTTAAGTCAACATTTCTCCGTTTTAGATGAAAGGGAATTATCCGTCATTAGTAATCGATTTGGCCTGAATAATCAAAAAGAGTTAACTCAGAGAGAAATCGCTCAGCAACTAAATATTTCCCGTAGTTATGTTTCTAGAATAGAAAAAAGAGCATTGATGAAAGTATTACGTTCATATATTCAACAAAATAATGCCTACTATTTTTAAATAGATTATTATTAAGTCAAAATGAACTTTTCAATCGTCTTGGTTGTATTTCTTGCAGCTACATCAATAAATTCCCGAAATGACATTGACGAATCCCGCCCTGCGATGTCCGATATGGCCCGAATTAAAATAAATGGCACTCCATATTGATAACACACTTGAGCAATGGCAGCCCCTTCCATTTCTACAGCCAAAATTCCTGGAAAATTTTCCTTAAGTATCATTATTTTATTGTCATCTTGCATAAAAGTATCTCCAGTACCAATCAAGCCTGTTTTATTAGGAATCATCAGCTTTTGTAAAATACTTTGTACCTTTTTAAAAAGTAGTGGGTCTGCTGGGAAGGTTGGGGGTAACTGTGGTACTTGTCCTAATTGATAGCCAAAAGCCGTCACATCTACATCGTGATGAACAACTTCATCTGCGACAACTATTTGTCCAACTGCTAAATCTTCGTTAATCCCTCCGGCAGTACCTGTATTAATAACAAAGGTGGGCCGAAATTTTTCCATTAATACGGTTGTTGCCATTGCTGCATTTACTTTACCTATCCCAGATTTTAATAAAATTATTTCTTTCTTATGTAGAATTCCTTTGATAAAATTTACATTAGCAATATTAATTTCATCTTGATTCGTCATTTTGTTTTTTAAATGTTCAATTTCCTCATCCATTGCGCCAATAACTGCAATTACCATAGCAATACCTCTTTTAACAATTATTCATAAAATTACTTACGGTATTTATCAATATCAAATTCTCTTATTTTTTCGACCTTCGTTACTTGCCAACCTTCTTGATCAATCCATGATAAATATAATTTAAAAAAATCCTTCCTGTCTTGATCAGAGATTATCGTAAATACTTTTTGTGGCCCATCATTTCCTACCCATCCTACAAACATATCATTAGCGGATATTCCCGTTACTTTAGAACTTGCTTTTTCAATTTCAATACGATCTAAAGAGCCATCATTGAAATTTGTTACATGTTCACCTGTTTGCACGGTTCCAATTGGTTCCCAATTACCTATGTATGTTCGGATGACATTTTCATCATTTGACTCTTCTATTATTTCCAAATCCTCCAATGGTTCGGAATTGGAGTTACTTGGGGATTCTGTTTCTTCATCCATTTTATCGTTATTTGAATTGTCTTGCTGTCCATTTAACGCATCCTCAACTAATTGATCATCATTTTGTTGTACCTCAATTAATTCATTTTGGTCACTGTTATTCATAGTATCATGAGAAGTTTTATCTTTTTTTCCGGATGTTATAATCGATAGTAAAGTAATTAGAAGTACAATAAAAACAATTGACAAAATAATGACTAAAATAGTTGTTCGACTATTATTTCGCTTCTTTTTATGTCGATTCATTCTCGTATATCGATGATAATCTTCATTCATTTTTAATAAACACCCCTAATCATGATAGTAAAAAAGAAACGAGTGCCCTACCCATTTCTTCTTTTGAGTATTCATTTTACTATTTAAATGATTTAAATTATAACTTTATTGCACTTCTAAAATCTTCACTTTTATATCTCCACCCGGAGTTGGGACTGTCACCTCAGTACCAATTTCATGACCTAATAAGCTCTTTGCCATCGGTGAATCATTGGATATTTTCCCTGAAAATGGATCTGCTTCTGCACTTCCAACAATCGTGTAAGTTTCCTTTTCACCATCCGGTAATTCGGAAAATGTCACTTTTTTACCCAAGCTAACGACACCTTCATTATCGTCATTTTCAATAATAACAGCATTTCTTAACATTTTTTCCAATTGGACAATTCTAGTTTCAACAAAGGCTTGTTCTTCCTTAGCAGCATCATATTCCGAGTTTTCAGATAAGTCTCCAAAATCACGAGCTACTTTAATTCTTTCAACAACCTCAGGTCGTTTTTCTGTTTTTAATATGTGTAATTCTTTTTCAATTTTTTCTTTTCCCTCTTCAGTCATATAATACTTTTTTTCATCTGTCATGTAAATTACTCCCCTTCAACTTTCGTAGTTCTTTTTATAATTTTTTCTTAACACTAATTGATAAACCATCACCAATGGGCAAGATCGTTGTCATAAACTTCTCTTGTTCCATTAACCAATGATTAAATTGAGTCATTTTATTAGCAATTCTTTGTAATCTCTTTGGTATTTTATCATTATTTTGATAGACATATCCCTTGAATAAGACATTGTCACAAACGATAATACCATGATCATTAAGGATCCGTTTGGAGATATCAAAATAACTTTTATAATGTGCTTTGGCTGCATCAATAAATATAAAGTCAAATGTTTTACGTTTATTAACAAATTCTTCTATAACCTTTATTCCATCCCCATGGATTAATTCGATTGTATCCTTTTGTCGGAACTGTTTAATATGTTTTTCGGCTAATTGAAACATTTCCTGATTTTTCTCTATGGAAACGATGTTAGCCGATGGTAGGAAATGATGAATTCTTAGGGCGGAATAACCAATAGCTGTACCAATTTCAAGGATACTTAACGGCTGATGGATGAGTATTAGTTGGATTAAAAATTGCATACTCACTTTGTCCATAATTGGAATATGATTAGCTTTAGCATATTGTTCTAATTTTTTGCTCCAACTTGTTTGCCCGTATGTTAGCTGTTCTAAATAATTGTATAACTCAACCATATGAAATTTCTCCACTATTTATTCTTCATCCTGTTTCATTTCTTGATCAAGTTCATGCCATTCATGTTCATATTTCTCTTTTACTCGATTATGTTCATCTAATGTTTTCGAGTAAAAAGTTTCTCCACTAGGTCTAGCATAAAAATATATTTCAGTAAAATCATCACCTTCTGGTTGCACAACTGCTTCAATTGATTCAGCACTTGGTGAATCGATTGGACCTATAGGTAATCCATCTGTCACATAAGTATTAAATGGAGAATCAACTTCAGTGTCTTCATATGTCATCAATACTTTATGCTCCCGATTGGCATAAGCCGCTGTCACATCACTTTGTAGTCTCATACCTTCATTTAATCGATTGATAAATACTTGTGATACTTTTGGGCGGTCTTCGGGAAATTTTGATTCCTTTTCAATAACTGATGCTAATGTTAAAATTTCATGAACGTCAAACCTTGAGTCACCTATGTTAGTAACGATTGAATGGATTGTCGATTCAGTTCTTCCAACCATTAATTTTATAATTGATTCGACGGATGGCTCTTTATCAAAAATTTCATACGTACCGGCAAATAAATACCCTTCTAAAGGATAAAATAAATCATCTTGTAATATTTTCTCTGTTAAAATTTGAGGAAAAGCATCGATTAATTCACGTAAAAACACTTCATCATTTGCTTTATCAATAAATTCCTCTTCAGAAAAAGTAAGTTTGCCAGCCATGATTTCCGCGATTTGTTCTAAAGTTTTTCCTTCCGGTATCGTAATTGTATAAATTGGATCTACAATTACTTTACCTGTTTTAAGTTCCTCGATAATTTCATTTAATGCTAAAGAAGGTGGTAAAGCATAGTTCCCTGCTTGAAATTCAGCTCCACCCCTAAATTTCAAATAATATTTAAACACTCTTTTATCTTTAATAAGCCCCTTTTCCTCTAATGTTTCCGCTATTTGGGATGTCGTTGTTCCAATTGGTATTTCAAAATAAATTTCTTCTTCACTTTCCGGATCTAACGGTTTCAGTGAAGAATCAACATATTTATATACTGAATAAATACCGATTGCAATTATGATGGATAGAATTGTGATAGTGATAAACACAATCCTACGGACGATAGAAGCCTCTTTGTTTTTTTCGATAATTTCTGTTTCTTTATTGTTTGTCTCTTTATCTTTATCCATTAATGTAATCCCCTTTTATTCATCATTTATAAAAATCGATGAATAAATCTTTCAAGTTTATTTATTTAATTCCTCATTTTCTGATAAGGTGTGTAACATTTCCTCGACCATATCCCACTCCTCATCAGATTCAATTGGAAATAATTTTAAATCATTTTCATCAACCTGACTTTCATCCTCGTAACGAAATGCATATACTTCTGCTTCTTCACTATCTAGTTGATCAATTGGTACTAAACATATATATGATGCATTTGTTTCATCAATATTGAATGTAAAGAGTACTTCGAATAAATGTTCTTCACCGTTTTCATCGGGAATAATGATGCGTTCCTTCTCTTCTAAACCCACGATAAATTAATCCTCCCACTATTGTTGTTCTAAAAACTGTTGCAAAATAATGACTGCCGCCATTTTATCAATGACTTGTTTGCGTTTTTTCCTACTCATATTTCCCTCAATTAATGCCCTTTCAGCAGAAATTGTTGTTAAACGTTCATCAATCAAGATGACCTCTAAACCAAACTTTTTCTCTAATCGATTAGCATATATTTGCGATATTTTTCCTCTATCACCAATCGATCCATTCATATGTTTTGGGAGACCTACAATGATTTTTTTTATCTGGTATTCGGCAATAATTTTCCTCAGATCATCATCGGCGGAAGACATATCATTTTCATCCCAGCGTAATGTCGTTAATCCTTGAGCAGAAATTTGTAATTCATCACTTATGGCAACACCAATTGTTTTAGAACCAACATCTAAACTCATTACTCTCATTAGTTATTTATTCAATTCCTTTAAATAAAATTTTACTAGTTCCTCAATGACTTCATCCCGTTCCATTTTTCTAATTAAATTTCTTGCATCCTTATATCTAGGAATGTAGGCCGGATCACCAGATAATAAATAACCAACAATTTGATTAATTGGATTATAGCCTTTCTCATTTAATGCATCATGAATCGTTGATAAAGTTTCTTTTATACTACTGTCATAACTGTCATCTGAAAAGTTAAATTGCATTGTTTTATCAATAGAACTCATTTAAAACACCTCGTCCCATGAAATACTTGCATCCATTTTACCATGTTTATACAACATTTAGTATCTTAACATTCAATTTTATCCAATTATTTTAAATTTTCCAAGATATAATCATCCACAATCCGGAGTGCCTTATCTAATTGTGAAGCATCTTTTGCTCCAGCCTGTGCCATATCCGGTCTTCCACCACCACCACCATCACACATTTTCGCTACCTGATTGATTAGCTTTCCAGCATGTAAATTACGAGCCACTAAATCTTTTGTCACTCCGGAAATTAATTGGACCTTCCCATCCGTTTCTATCGCTAATAGTATAACACCTGAAGGTAACCTTTGCTTTAATTGATCAACCATCGTTCTTAATTGTTCCATATTTTTTGCGGCAACTTTTTCTGATAAAACGTCAATACCATTTACTTTCTTTACCTTGTTTACAAGTTCATTAATGACTTGTTTTGCTTGTGTTGCTATTAATGACTCATTTTCTTTTTCTATCTGTTTTAAAAATTGTTGATTCGTCTCAATTTTTTCAATGATTCTATTTTCCTTCGTTTTTAATATTTTAGCAACTTTCATCAACATGTCATTTTTCTCTTGCATCAGTTGATAGGCTTCTTTACTCGTTTTTGCTTCAATTCTCCTAACATCTGCACCAACACTACTTTCCGAAGTTATTTTAAATAACCCTATATGTGCACTGTTTTTAACATGACACCCACCACAAAGTTCTATACTGTAATCACCTATTTGAACAACTCTCACAATGTTACCATACTTTTCACCAAAAAGTGCCATAGCACCTAATTTTTTTGCTTCATCAATTGACATTTCTTCAATCTTTAATGGTATTTCAGCCCAAATTTTTTCGTTTACAATGTGTTCAATCTTTAATAACTGTTCATTACTTAGCGCCTCAAAATGTGTAAAATCAAACCGTAATCTATCGGGAGCAACAAGGGATCCAGCTTGTTGGATATGTTCTCCTAATACATCCCTTAACGCTTGATGTAATAAGTGAGTAGCTGTATGATTTTTTACCGTTGATTTTCTCAAATCAATCGCTACCTTAGCGGTAATATTTTCATTTCGAGCTAAACTTCCTTGATTAACAACAACATGATGGATATGCTGGCCATGGGGTGCCTTTTGGACATTCATGACCGTTGCTTTACTGTCCATTGTCATTAAATAGCCTTTATCTGCTACTTGTCCACCACTTTCTGCATAAAATGGAGTTTCCGCTAAAATAACGAATACTTTTTCTCCTTCAAAAGCAGTATCAATTTCACCTTCATCATTCATTATAGTAATAATATTTGTCTTTGCCTCTAAATTATCATAACCGATAAATGTACTTTCTACTTGTAAGTTTGATAGCATTTGATCTTGCACATGCATGGAACTAGACGTATCCCTCGCATCTCTCGCCCGTTGTCGCTGTTTTTCCATTTCTATTTCAAATTGAGCTCCATCAATCGAATAACCTTGTTCTGTCACAATTTCTTCTGTCAATTCTTTTGGAAATCCATAAGTGTCATAGAGCTTAAAGACTTCAGCCCCTGAAATAATTTTATTATTTGTTAATGATTGTTTTTCAATCAAATCTGATAATATAGTCATGCCATCTTGTAACGTTTCGTAAAAACGTTGCTCCTCTATTTGGATCACATTCATGATTGAATCCGTTTGTTCAGCTACTTCAGGATAATAGTCTTTCATTATGTTGCCAACAACAGGTACTAGTTTATACATAAATGGTTTTTCAATGCCGATATTTTTTCCATATCGTACAGCTCGCCTAATTAATCGTCGTAAAATGTAACCCCTGCCCTCATTCGATGGCCTTGCTTTGTCTCCAATGGCAAAAGCTACTGTTCTTACATGATCGGCAATAATTTTATAAACGGAATCAGTTTCCGTAGAAAATCCATACTTCACATTTGCCATTTGCTCCGTTTGTTCAATAATCGGTACAAACAAATCTGTATCAAAGTTCGTTTTAACTCCTTGAAGAACAGATGCCATTCGTTCCAATCCCATACCTGTGTCAATATTTTTATTTGGTAAAGGGGTATAAGTACCATCAGGATTATGATTAAATTGTGAGAAAACAAGATTCCAAACTTCTAAATAACGTTCATTTTCTCCACCTGGATATAGTTCTGGATCTTTCATATCGTTACCAAAGGATTCACCACGGTCATAAAATATTTCTGTGTTTGGCCCACTTGGACCTTCCCCAATATCCCAATAATTTTCTTCTAAACGAATGATTCTATCTTGATCTAACTGAATAATATTTAACCAGATATCATATGCCTCATCATCCTCGGGGTGTACCGTTACATATAATAAATCAGGATCAAATCCAATCCATTTATCATCGGTTAAAAATTCCCATGCCCACAAAATGGCCTCTTCTTTAAAATAATCACCGATAGAAAAATTCCCTAACATTTCAAAAAAAGTGTGATGTCGTGCTGTAAATCCAACATTTTCAATATCGTTTGTCCGAATAGCCTTTTGTGCATTAACAATACGGGGATTACTAGGAATAACAGTTCCATCGAAATATTTTTTTAATGTTGCTACCCCACTGTTAATCCACAACAAACTCGGGTCATCTTTGGGTACCAATGATGCACTTGGTTCCACCTGATGATTTTTTTCCTTAAAGAACTGAATAAATAAATTTCTTATTTGTGAAGCAGTTAATTTTTTCAATACTTTCTCCTCCATCTATGATAAACATAGCATCTTAACATAGCCTTAAAAGTTAAAAAAACCCCTCTCTGCATCAGCAGGGACGAGATTTTCGCGGTACCACCCTTTTTATGTATTTCATACATCACTTGGACAACATAACGGGTTGTGACCGGCGTTTTTCAAACGCACTCTAGTATAGCTTTCCATAATGTTACATTAGCATTTATTTCACCAACTACTAAATACTTCTCTAAAATGTAAGAAATTATGTACTTTTTACTATCAACGTATTCATTTATTGAATTAAAATTAGTATAAATAATTGTCAATAAAAAGTCAACGGGATTGGTTATTTACATACCATAACTTCTCAAAAATTCCTTTGCAAATCGTTACGACAGGGATGGCGACAATCATTCCAATGATCCCCCCTATTTCAACGCCGACTAATAAACTTAAAATAATTAAAATCGGATGGATCTGCACGCTTTTTCCCATAATATAAGGGGATAAAAAGCTCCCCTCAAGTATTTGCACAACCATCGTAGTTATGATGACAAATATCGTTGTTTTCCATGAGATGGTGATTGACAACAATAATGCTGGCAATAAACCGATAAGTGGCCCAAAATAAGGTACAATATTCATCACCCCGGCAAACATTGCCAAAACAAGTGCATATTTCAAATGTAGTAAATGATAGGAAATTAATGTAATAAAAGTTATTGTCGTCGATATCAATATTTGTCCACGAATATATTTGCCTAAACTATCATCCACTGCTGACATAATTAGTTCAGCTTTTGCATAGTTATTTTTTGTCAACAACATTTGCAAACTATTTTTAATGATAGTAAAATCTTTTAAAAAATAAAATACTAATACAGGGATAATCGTTAATATGACAATAAAATCAAATATATTCGTTAATTTATCTAACCATTTTGTCGTTTTCCCGTCGAGTAATGTTTCTAATTTATTGATAAATTCGGTTATTTTATCATGTACAACTTCTGGTAAAAATGCCGTTGAATCGTATATAGAATAAATAAACTGTTCATAAATGTAAAATAAATGTGGTAATTGATCATTTAATTCTATTAACTGTCTTGTCAAAATTGGTAATGTTAAATAACCAATGATAAAAAATAAAATAAAAAAAGCAAGAAAAATAATCAGAACAGAAATGGCTCGATTAATTCGTAATCCAGTAGTTAAATAGTCGACAATCGGATGAAGTAAATAACTAATAAAAGCAGCGATAATAAAAGGTAATAACATTTTTCCAATAAAAACAATGATAATAGAATAAAATGGGAAAAATTTTATAATTAAATAGATGAATATTAAGATAAGAATGGAAATTACTAAAGTAACAATAATTTTTTTTTGACGTTTCAAAAAAATCATCCTTCCTTACATTATTGTTTGTAAAGAAGGATAAAATCATACTCTCACATAAAATCAAAGGGTGACAACTCTTTTTCATCAACATCACTATCTAGTTGTAATTTTTCATTTAACCATGTATTTAATGTCGTATATCGTTCGTTGGCATCCTTCGTTTGAATACCTTTAAGAAAAGCATCCTTTTCCCCACAAATGATTAAAGATTGTTTACTTCTTGTAATCGCTGTATATAATAAGTTTTTTCGGAGCATTCGTCTAAAAGGCCATACGACTGGTAAAATGACGATGGGGAATTCACTTCCTTGGGATTTATGAATAGAAATGCAATAAGCATGGGTGAAATTTACATAGTTTGTTCTTGTGTAAACAACGTCATTTTCATCATAGGTAACAACAATTTGTTCTTCATTATCATCATTTTCAGATGGCTTGACGATTTTGATAATTTCTCCAATATCACCATTATAGACATCATCTTCAGGTTGATTCACCAACTGAATTACTCTGTCTCCTTCACGATAAATGACATCATTAAAAAATCGTTCTCTTTTCCTTGAAGATTTTGGGTTGACTAGCTGTTGAATATGAGTGTTTATTGCATTGATTCCGGCAGCTGTTTTATACATTGGTGCTAAAATTTGAATATTTTTAAATTCGATTCCTTTATTAATCGCCTTTTGGATCACCTTTATCATCACATCTATTACCTGGTCATCATAACAATTAATAAAACTAAAATCTTTATCGTTTTGAATTTGTTCCATCGAACAATCATCCATTTTTATTTGGTGGGCCAATTGAATAATTTTCGAACCATCTTTTTGGCGGTATATTTCTGTTAACCTCGCTGTCGGAATCAACTTACTATGTAACATGTCTGCTAACACTTGTCCTGGACCTACTGATGGTAATTGGTCATCATCACCAACTAACAACACTTGCATATCATCCGGAATCGCTTTAAATAAATGGTTCGCAAGCCAAGTGTCTACCATTGAAAATTCATCAATAATAATATATTTTCCAGATAATTGTTCGTGTTCATTTTTTTCAAAATAGTCATTACCATCCCAACCAAGTAATCGATGAATCGTCATCGCTTTCATACCAGTAGATTGTTGTAAACGTTTAGCTGCCCTTCCGGTTGGGGCAGCCAATATAAAAGG
>DKGO01000068.1 GCA_002453315.1 Caryophanales bacterium UBA6768
TTTATCCCCATTTTTTTTGATAGCATTCGCATCCTCGCTACTGTTCCTGTTCCCTTCTTCGATAACATCGTTTTTTTCAGCATTGGCTTTTTTTTTCTCAGTTTTTGCTGAATCTTTTTTTTCTTTACAAGCCGTAAAAAAAGTCATGACAAAAATCATACTAATCATCATCAATATTTTCTTCATTTAAATTCCTCCATTTCGAATATATCATACCCATCCTTTAATTGAATTAAACGATGGCTTGTAGCGACAAGCCGAAAAATCCCGCTTCAATCACCCTGTTAAGGTAATAAGAGTGATGGTTAGTTCACAACTAACAAATTAAATAGGCGATAAATTATTCAAAACAAAAAAACATGGCATGTGTACTCTACCATGTTTCGTTATTTTAAAATAAAGTGTTTATTTATTCTTCATTCGCCCATTGATCCAGTTTTTCCATGACAAGATCGAACGTTTTATGTGATATCTCTGGCAACTCTCCACCAAGGATATCAGCCGCGGCTTGGAACCCATCTTTGATTGCTTTAGTTAGCGTGTCTATTTTACTTTTATCGCCATTGGCTAATGCCTTTGCAAAATTTACAATTCGATCACTAACATTTTCGGGGCTTAATGGTCCGTCATCACTTATTGCCTTTTGTGCTTCAGCCCTCGTCTTTTCATCGACCTTTACGACCACATCTGCGGATTTTAAATCGCTAAATGTCATCCCTTGTCTTTCCAAGAGTTGTCTTACTAATTCCTTTAATTGACGATAATGTTGTTCACTTTCTGCTTTTAGTTTATCTATCATGCCTTGATCGACTTTATGTTCAGGTTTTTTGTAAGTAATACTTTTCTCTTCTTTTGATGGGGTATATTTGTCTGTTGGTGTTTCAATAGCTTGATCTTTAGTTTTCTGGCTATCTTTTTCTAATGAAGGGCTTTGATTTACTTTTTGAGTATCAGTAGTTCGTGTAATAGATGTTATATTCATGACTAGTTTCCAACCTCCTTCCGTTACTATAAGTTAAATATTATATCGGTTAAAAATGTCATTTTATGTATAGTATTTTTGTTGAATAAGCAATATACAAGAATATTGGACGTTTTTCATATAAAATGATAGTCATGATAGTGATATGAAAGTTAAATGAATGGTACCATTCATTTAATTAAAATTGATTAAAATGCCAGCTATATAAATATTAACAAGAGGTGAGTACAGATGAAATTAAGTATATTAGATCAGGCGCCAGTAACGGCCGGAAATTCAGCAAAAGATGCCATAAAGAAAGCTGTTGAACTTGCGAAACTAGGGGATGAGTTAGGATTTCAACGAATGTGGATGGCGGAACATCATAATACAAAGAGATATGCTAGTTCAGCACCAGAAATTACAGTAGCTCATATTGCCGCAAAAACGAAGAACATTAGAGTTGGAACAGGTGGTGTCATGATGATGCATTATTCACCGCTGAAATTAGCTGAAGTGTTTAAAACTTTAGGTGCGTTAACTCCCGGGAGAATTGATTTCGGAGTTGGTAGAGCACCAGGTGGTGATCATAATTCGATTTATGCATTGTCAGAAGGAAGACAACCAATGGTTCACGATATGTACGCCAAATTTGATACTGCATTACAATTAATCAATGATGAACGGGCATCAGATGAATTGTACGCGCGTACGGTGGCAACTCCTGTGGGGATTGATTTACCAGAAGCATGGTTATTAGGTTCGACAGGTAACAGTGCCATGCAAGCAGGAGTGAGGGGTGTCGGTTACTCTTTCGCGCAATTTTTTAATGGGGAATTATCAAAGGAAATAGTCGATATTTATCACGCAAATTTTAAACCATCTGTTTTTATGGAAAAACCAAATGTTAAAGTGTCATATATGGTCACGACTGCTGAAACGAAAGAGGAGGCTGAATACGAAGCAAAGCCACAAGATATTTGGCGCATGCAGTTTTTAAGAGGCAAGGTAGGTCCATTGTTAACGCCGGAAGATGCGAAAGACTATCCATTATCTGAAATCGATAAAATGGAAATTAAAGAAAATCGGAGGCTACATTTGGTAGGGGATGTGAAGGCGGTTTCTAAACAGTTACAGGAAGAACAAACACATTATGGTTTTGATGAGGCGATGATTGTTAGCATCCCACATTCTCAGGAAACAAGATTGAATGTTTATCGGCTGCTAGCAAAAGAATTGTTGCCATAATATTTTGGGAAAAGGCAGTGCATGCACTTTGGAAACCTTCTGATTCATTTTTTAAGACTAATAGTCCCATTTTCTAAAGATAGATTCGGTAAAATTTTCATGCTTTATAGGTAAGAACCCTCTGGAAATAGGTTTCATAAGGGTTAATCTCTCTTATATGCTCCCCATAATGCTCCCTTAGATTAATAAAGTCCAAAAATAAATCGAGAAGTGGAATGTTATCCAGCTTCTCGTATTCCTTTTTAACTATTTATATATCATTAGTTTTTCATTTTCGGATCCATTGCATCACGTAATCCATCGCCCATTAAGTTAAACCCAAGTACTGTTAACATAATAGCCAGACCAGGAAAAATCATCGTCCATGGGGCTGATTGTAAATAGTTTTTAGAGTCCGCTAGCATTTTCCCCCACTCGGGAGTAGGAGGCTGTGCACCAAGACCTAAGAAACCTAATGCTGCTGCTTCCAAAATTGCTGTTGCAATTGCTAATGTACCTTGCACAATAACGGGTGCCATCGAGTTCGGTAAGATGTGAGAGAAGAGAATTCGTACATCCCGCAAACCAACAGCCTTTGCAGATGTGATGTATTCTTCCTCTTTAACACTTAGTACCTTCGATCGTATGAGTCGTCCAAAATTAGGAACATTAATAATAGCAATAGCAATTAATGCATTTCTTAATGATGGTCCCAACACGGCCACAATGGCAATAGCTAATAAGATAGAAGGGAAGGCTAACATGATATCAAAAAATCGTGATATTATCGTATCTACCCAACGACCATAGTAACCTGCAATGATTCCGAGTAAACAACCAACAACGATGGAGCCTACAACTGAAGAAAAACCTACCCATAATGATACCCTAGCTCCATAAATTACTCTGGAAAATATATCACGACCAAAATCGTCCGTCCCTAGCCAATGTTCACCAGAAGGAGGTTGAAGTCGATTGACAATGTCCTGTTCATTGATACCTTCCTTCGTAATTAGTGGCGCAAAAATTGCTAGTAGAATAAATAGCAAAACAATCGCCATACCGGCTACAGCTAATTTATTCTTCCGAAATGAGCGCCATGTTTCAATCCATGGGCCATCATTTTTTGGTTTTTGTTCATTCGTCACTTGTTCGACGTCTTCTACAGGTTTTGACATGTTAACAATCCTCCTCCTTAATCATATTTTATTCTAGGATCGATAAAACTATATAACAAGTCAACAATTAAGTTAATTATTACGAAGAAGAATGCAACAATTAAAATACCTGATTGTATAACCGGATAGTCTCGATAGCCAATAGCATCATAAATATAACGACCAATTCCAGGCCAAGCAAAAATTGTTTCAGTTAATATCGCACCACCTAATAGGATTCCTGTTTGTAATCCAATAACAGTTAAAACAGGGATAATGGCATTTTTAAGTGAATGCTTATAAACAACGATAAACATTTTTTGCCCCTTCGCTCTCGCTGTACGAACAAAGTCAGAACGCATGACTTCTAACATACTTGAACGAGTCATCCGGGCGATAATAGCCATTGGGATTGTTGCTAACGCAAAACCAGGTAAAATCAGATGACGAACAACTTGGATAAATTGATCAAATCTTCCTTGTATAAGTGTATCGATTAAATAAAAATGGGTGATAGAATCTACTGGATTCCTACTTGATATTCTTCCCGTCGTTGGCAACCACTTTAATTCTAATGCGAATGCCCATTGTTCCATTAAACCAAGCCAAAAGATTGGCATTGAAACACCGACTAATGCCAATATCATAGCCGTATAATCAAACCAAGAATTTTGAAACCATGCTGAAATAATCCCGGCATTAATACCAATAATAATAGCAACTATAATTGCGAAAAAAGCTAACTCCATTGTTGCGGCTAAGTAAGGCCAAACTTCTTGTGCAACAGGTGCCTTCGTACGAAATGATTCACCAAGATCGCCAGTTAGAATTCCTTTTAAATAATCAATATATTGAATATACCATGGTTTATCTAGCCCTAGCTTTTCATTTAATGCAGCGACTGCTTCTTTTGTCGCTTGCTGGCCTAAAATAACTTGAGCAGGGTTACCTGGGATGGCACGGATTAACATGGAAACGATAAAAGTCATTCCGAGCAGGACAGGAATTAGCTGCAGCAATCGTTTACTTATATAGCTGAGCATTCAATCCACCTCTTCATAATTTGTATACAAAAAAATAAAACTTATTAAAAATATGTAAGGAATACTTATTTTAATAGTTAAATATTAAAAGAAAAGAAAAGGGGAGGTAATCTCCCCCCTTCAGATTTAGTTACTAAAGTGTACCTCAGCAAGCAAGTCAGAACCTGTTGGGTGTGGAATTAAACCTGCTAAATCTTTTGTTGCGGCTAGCAACGGTGTTGAGTGTGCAAGTGGCACCCAAGGCGCTTCCTCATGAATGATTTCTTGTGCTTCACGATATAGCTTGTTACGGACTTCTTGATCAACTTCTGTTTGGGCTTCGATAAATAAGTCGTGCATCGCATCATTTTTGAAGAATGTGTAGTTGTTACTTCCAATATTATCTTCATCTAAGAGGACATATAGGAAGTTATCAGGGTCACCATTGTCACCTGTCCAACCTAACATAAATGCATCTGCCTCACCCTTTTCAGCTAAGTCAAGGTAAGTAGCCCACTCATGTGAAACAATTTCAGCTGTGATACCGATATCAGCCAAGTTTGCTTGCATTACTTCAGCAACTTTTTGGCCGTCTGGCATGTATGGACGTGGAACAGGCATTGCCCATAATTCCATTTCAAAACCATCAGCATAACCAGCTTCAGCTAAAAGTTCTTTTGCTTTTTCTGGATCATATTCGTAACCAGGAATATCTTCGTTATATCCTTCAATTGAAGGAGGCATTGGGTTAACAGCAATTTCAGCTCTTCCTTCAAAGAAGGCATCGATGATAGATTGCTTGTCAATTGCGTGGTTCATCGCTTGACGAACTAGTTTATTATCAAATGGTTCACGAGTAACCGTTAGACCTAAATAACCAACGTTCATTGATGGACGTTCGATTAATTGTAATTCATCATTTTCCTCTATTGCAGCACCATCAGATGGATTGATACCATCTGCTAGATCAATTTCGCCAGCAAGTAGGGCATTTAATCTTGCATCGTTGTCAGGAATAGAAAGGAAGACAACTGAATCTAATTTTGGTAAACCTTCCTGCCAGTAATCATCAAACTTTTCAATGGTAATTGAATCATTTGGTTTCCACTCAACAAATTTGAATGGTCCTGTACCAACTGGGTTTCTTTCAAAGTCATCATCGCCAGCTTCCTCAAATGCTGTAGGGCTTGCGATTGCAAACATGTCCATCGCTAAGTTTTTCAAAAATGGCGCTTGTGGACGTTTTAATTTAAAGACTACTGTACTGTCACCTTCAGCTGTAACAGATTCGATAACATGACTTTCGTCGTCACCAAATCCACCAAACATTGAAGCATAGTATGGGAACATAGATTCATCCCCAGCCGCCCAACGTTCAAAGTTGGCAACTACAGCGTCAGCATTGAAGTCTGTTCCGTCATGGAATTTAACTCCTTCTTCTAATTGGAATGTATAAGTAAGAGCATCATCAGAAACATCCCAATCATGTGCTAACCCTTCAACTATTTCTGTACCACCATCTTCAAAGTCAACGATTGTTTCGAATAGATTTTTCGTTACTTTGAATGTTTCTCCTTCTGTAGTACGTGAAGGATCAAGTGAAGTAGAGTCTCCACCACGGCCAAATACTAACATGCCGCCATCCTCTCCATCATCATTATTATTAACATTTTCTGATGATGAATTGTCATCGTTATTACTAGCGTTTCCGTCGGCATCATTGTTGCCTCCAGAACAAGCTACTAGTAATGCTGCCATTGCTAGTAAAAGCACAATAGCAAAGGACTTAAATTTGCTTAGATTCATGCAATTTTCCCCCTTAAAAATTATTTTTTGCAGTAAAGAAAGCATGATTTTCCCACTGCTAAGATTGCAAATGGTGTAAAGACCTATGAAACAGGTACCTCACTCGATTTGCGTATATCATTGTCGCTAGTCATTTCATATAAATGACAAGCAACAGAATGACCGTTTTTGTCTTCCAAAAGGGGTGGTACCACTTGAGTACAAATATCCATTTTATAAGGACATCTTGTATGGAAAATACAACCTTTTGGAGGGTTTGCTGGACTAGGCATATCCCCTTGAAGTATAATTTCTTCTTTTTCAAACTTGGGATCTGGCACAGGTACAGCAGATAATAAAGCCTGGGTGTACGGATGCAATGGATTGTTGTTTAAACTTTCACTTTCGGATATCTCAACAATTTTCCCCAAATACATCACAATTATTCTATCACTAATGTGACGGACAACACCTAAATCATGTGCAATAAAAATATAAGTTAAGTTAAATTCATTTTGTAGATCTTGCATTAAATTTAAAACTTGGGCTTGAATAGATACATCAAGTGCTGATACTGGTTCATCAGCGACAATCAATTTTGGATTTGTCATCAGTGCCTTTGCAATACCAATTCGTTGTCTTTGACCACCACTGAATTGATGTGGATATCGTTTGGCATGAAATGCGTTCAAACCAACGACTTCTAAAAAATCATGCACTTTTTGTTTTCGTTTTTTAGGATCTTTCATACCATGGACGATAAGAGGCTCTTCGAGAATTTTCTCAACTGTATGTCTTGGGTTTAAAGACGCATATGGGTCTTGGAAGACCATTTGAATGTCTCCTCTAATTTTTCTCATGGCGTTATTTGATAAGGAAAGTAAATCTTTACCATCGAATTCAATCGTCCCATCAGTAGGTTCGGTTAAACGCATAATCGTTCTTCCAGTTGTAGATTTTCCACAACCAGATTCACCGACAATTCCTAAAGTTTCACCTTCATTAACATAAAAAGAAATATCATTAACTGCTTTTACTTCCCCAACTGTTCGTCCTAGTAAACCTTGTTTGATTGGAAAGTACTTTTTTAAACCGTCAACTTTTAACAGTGGTTTTGACATCGGTGTCCACTCCTTCTTTATCAAATAAGAAGCAACGTGCACTTTGTGTTTCCGAAGTAGCATAGAGCTCAGGATCTTCTTCGAGACACCGATCAAATCGGAATTTACAACGTGCAGCAAAGCGACATCCTTTTTCTATACTTCCTGGTAAAGGAACATTTCCAGCAATAGAGTGGAGTCGATCCTCCTTTGAACGGACATCTGGCACCGATTGAATAAGTCCTTGTGTATATGGATGTTTCGGTTCCTTAAACAACTGCTCAACAGGGGCTTCTTCAATAATTTGTCCAGAATACATGACAATAACACGTTCACACGATTCGGCAACTACCCCTAAATCATGTGTAATTAATAAAACTGCAGTATTTAATTTTGTATTTAATTCTTTCATTAATTTTAAAATTTGTGCCTGTGTTGTGACATCTAGTGCTGTTGTCGGTTCATCCGCAATTAATACTTGAGGATTACAGACAAGTGCCATCGCAATCATCACTCTTTGACGCATTCCACCTGACAATTGATGAGGGTATTCCTTCATTAATTCACTTGCCCGTGGTAACCCGACTAATTTTAACATTTCGATTGATTTTTGTTCCGCCTCTTTTTTGGAAATCTTTTCATGGATTAAGACGGCCTCAACCATTTGACTTCCAATTGTAAAAAGGGGATTGAGAGATGTCATTGGTTCTTGGAAAATCATCGCAATTTCTTTTCCACGTACCTTTCTCATTTGACGCTCAGATAAGTTTAGTAAATTTTTATCATATAAATTTATTTTTCCACCGACAATTTTCCCCGGGGGTTTTGGCACTAAACCCATAATGGACAGGGAAGTAACACTTTTTCCACAGCCAGATTCCCCAACAATGCCAAGTACCTCGCCTTCTTTAACATCGAAGCTAACGTGGTCGACAGCAGGGATCTCTCCATTGTCAGTAAAAAAAGTAGTTTGTAAGTCTTCAACTTTTAAAATGGTCTCTTTATCCATCTAATCCCCCTTAAAATGTTTCAAAAATATTACTTCAATTATACACCATTTTTTTATGATTTCAACTAAATGTTTTAATTGCCCAAATGTAAATAAATGGTACCTAATTAGATAACGGTCATGATACGGGTGAATTACATTGTGTATCTATCTATGCCTTCCGGTTAATTGGTATGAAACATTAGATATGTGTGATTGAAATGCAGAGATTTGGAAAATATGATATTGGGAGCGTCACTAAGTGAATTTTTGTTTGTAATAGTGATAAAAGAAGGAATATACGAAGAGTGATAGTTTTAGCTAATCATCGAATCAAATGATTGATTTATTAAGATTACTAGATTTTTTCATCTCATTAAACTTCGTGAGCAAAAAAGTAATAAAAAATGCCGGTGTAATGTATGGTAAATATAAATGATGTTAAAGGAGAGGTTCTTAAATGCCTAAATGGAATGTTGATGTTTCACACACTAATGTTGGCTTTCAAGTGAAACATATGATGGTTTCTAAAGTAAGGGGCCATTTTACTGATTTTGAAGGCACGATAGAGGGAAACCCAGAAAACTTAGCAAATAGTAGTGTTAAGTTTCAAGTGAATTTGGATTCAATAAATACTTCAAATGAAGATCGTGACAACCATTTACGATCCCCGGATTTCTTTGAAGTGGAAGAACATCCTCATATGATTTTTAAATCAACCAAAATTACAGATAAAGGCAACAATGAATTTGACTTAACTGGTGACTTAACTATCAAAGGTGTAACAAAGGAAATCACCTTTGATACAGTTTTTGAAGGGAAGGCAGTGAATCCATGGGGGCAAGAGGTGGTTGGGTTTACAGCAAGCGGAAAATTGGATCGCAAAGAATTTGGTCTAACTTGGAACCAAGCATTAGAGGCCGGTGGATTTTTAGTAGGAGATACAATTGATATTTCAATTGAACTAGAAGCAAATCCAGCATAATTAGAAAAGGTAACTAGGGGAATGTTTCATACAAACTAGTTACCTTTTTTAAAGAATACATAAGGCATTCCCAAATGCTTCATTAATAGTATGTTTCTAGAATTCCTCATAAATGGCAGGATCTTGATTTTTTTGTCTTCCGTCTTCGCGAGTTAGTTGATTGATTATTTCCATATCCTCGGTATCTAAGGAAAAATCAAATATCGACATGTTTTCAAGTTGACGTTCAGGTGATGATGATCTCGGAATCGGGATAGAACCTAATTGAAAATGCCATCGTAAAACAATTTGAGCGATTGATTTCCCATGTTTTTCGGAAAGTAATTGCAATGGGCGACTATTACTAATTCTTTTCATTCGGGATAAGGGGCTCCATGACTCAGTCTGTATATTATGTTGCTTGTGCCACTGTAGTAATGATTTTTGATTGAATAATGGATGCAGTTCAACTTGGTTGATACTCGGTAAAATACCAGTTTCATCCCGAAGTCTTTCTAAATGTTCGGGTAAAAAATTGCACACTCCAATCGATCGGACATAACCTCTTTTTTTAGCCTCAATTAATGCTTCCCATGCTTCAACATAGTGGTTTGTTTTCGGATTTGGCCAGTGAATGAGGTAAAGATCATAATAATCAATACTTGCACGAAACAACGATTCCTCCACAGCCATGATTGCTTTATCATATAATTGGAAACGACCAGGTAGTTTTGACGTAATGATTAATTGTTCCCTTGGCACTGATGTTCTTCTAATAGCTTCTCCTACCGCCCCCTCATTTTCATAATTAAAGGCACTATCGATTAATCGATACCCGTTTTCTATTGCACTTTCTATTGATTTTACCCCAGCCTCTCCCCGGATCGCAGCTGTTCCATATCCTATCATGGGGATTTTCAATCCATCATTTAAGGTTGTATTTGGTACAAATTGATCCATTTCCATCCTCCTATTAATCGCTATATTGACCACATCTGTCTAATTTAATCATAAACGTAATAGGGTGGTTTGTGAACCTCATTTTGATTTTTATATAACCTTATGTATAGTACCTTGCATTATATAATAGCATATGATATATTACTATATACACTACTAAGTAATATGTAATAGTGATCAAAAAAAGGATGTGATCATTTGAATGTACAATTCAAAAAGGGGGTATTAGAGTTATGTGTGTTAGTACTCCTCAACAAAAAAGATTATTATGGTTATGAACTCGTTAAAAGGATTTCTCACCAAATAGCGATTTCTGAAGGGACGGTTTATCCATTATTAAGGCGACTCACCAAGGAAGGATACTTTACTACCTACTTAAAAGAGTCGACAGAAGGGCCATCAAGGAAATATTATCAATTGACAGATGTAGGTGAAAAGTATTTAAATACATTATTACTAGAGTGGGAACAATTTACACAATCTGTGAATGAATTGATTAAAGAAGGTGATGTAAATGAATAAAACACAATTTTTAAAAACATTAAGTATGCATTTAACTAGGCTTCCAGGTGATGAAAGGGAAGATGTGATTCGGGATTTTGAAGAACATTTTTCAGTTGGTTATGAGGAAGGAAAGTCTGATGAAGAGATAACAAAAGGATTAGGGTCCCCACAAAAAATTGCCAAAGAACTTGTTGCAACTTATCATCTTGATCAAATGGAAACAAACATGTCTGCTGCGAATATTATTCGGGCTATTTGGGCCGTCATCGGTTTGAGCTTTTTTAATCTTATCATTGTACTCGGTCCATTTATCGCTGTCGTCGCCATCATATTTTCCGGTTGGGTAAGTAGCCTTGCATTTATTGCTTCGCCACTGTTATTGTTGTTAAATTTAATTATCCTTCCAGGGAAATTTGAGGTTTTTGATTTTTTCTTTTCAATTACATTATGCGGCCTAGGTATTTTTATTGCCGTTGTGATGTTTTATTTAACTAAGTGGATGACTCAGTTGACAATCAGATATTTGAAATTTAATGTAAACCTTGCGAAAGGTGGTTTAAAATAATGGTAAAAAGACTTATCATATTAGCGTCAATTTTAGTGTTCATAGGAATTATTGGTAGTGTATTTACCTTTAAAGGGAAAATGACCCATGTAGAAACAATTGAAAAATATGTAAATATGGAAGATATTCAACAAATAGAAGTCATTTTATCCAATGGGGCGGTTGAAATAGTGCCGACTGATTCAGAAGAGGCGAAAATAGAATTCAAGGGTGACACATCTATTTATGATTTTTCTGAGAAGGTAGATAATCAAACATTATACATTTTTGCTAAAGAAAGAGGGATAAGGTTTTTTACAGTCGATTTCTTTTCCTTTGGTCAAACATTACGAATAGAGGTGCCAAAGAAACATTATGATTCTATTAAGGTTAATACTGATAATGGAAGAATTAATGTTGAAAATCTCCAAGTAAAAATGATAGAAACCGAGACAGATAATGGAAGGGTAAAATTTGAAAATATTACTTCAGAAGGCATTATAGCTAATACATCGAATGGAAGAATATCACTTGTAAATAGTGAAGGGGAAATAAATGCCCACACGGAAAATGGAAAAATAGATGTAGCACTGAAATCGATAGACCAGTCAATGGACTTATCAACAAGTAATGGGGCTATTCATATTACTACAGAAATAAAACCTGAGAATATGACAATTGATGCTTATACAGATAATGGTTCCATTCGTATTTTTGGGAAAAAGGATTGGGATATCGTTACAGGAACAGGTGAACATTTAGTGAAGTTAAGTACAAATAATGGAAGCATTAAAATGGAAGAAAAGTGATATGTTCAGATTTATAAAGTGAATTAATTGAGGGAATATTTGCTGAATGTAAATAGATGTTAGTGGTTTTTACTATCATACAACTATTTTACTGATGCAAAATTCCCTTTTTACGTTATCTTAGTAAAAAATCCACAAAAAATTCACAAATATTTTCGTCAAATTTCTATAATATTTTATCATTTTAAGTTATGATTGTTACGTAAGAAGATTTCAAACATTAATTACGGGGTGAATGACGGCATGATTTTTAAAAAGGAAGATCAATTTTCTACACATTTACGAAAGATGTCTTCATATTTAGTTGATAGTATGAAATATTTCGCAACGTATAAAATTTCTAATATTGAGGAATTGAAAGAATTCTCGATACAAATGAAATTTTACGAAACGGAGGCTGATAAATTAGTCCATCAAATTATCCATGATTTAAACAAAGTATTTATTACTCCGATTGAACGGGAAGATATTTTGGCATTGGCAACAAATATGGATGATGTTCTCGATGGCTTGGAAAGTACCGCCGCCCTATTCGATATGTTTAGCATTACGGGTACAGATGAATACGTGCAGCAATTCATTGACAATATCGAAAAATGTGTTTTTGAAATAGATAAAGCGATTGACTTACTAGCTGACAAAAAATTGCTAGATATGAGAGAACATGTTATTAAAATAAAAGATTATGAATCAAAATGTGACGAAATAAGACGTGTTTCCATTAAACATTTATTTGAGAATGAAAAGGACCCCGTTCAAATTATTCAATATAAAGAAATATATGAGGAACTTGAAGAAGTAGCCGATTATTGTGAAGAAGTTGCCAACACATTTGATGCCATCATTATGAAAAACGCGTAAGGAGTAGCGAATGAATACAATTTTTATCATCACATTAACGATCGTATTACTAGCGGTAATATTTGATTTTATTAATGGTTTTCATGATACAGCAAATGCGATTGCCACTTCTGTATCAACGAAGGCGTTAAAACCACGACATGCTATTATACTTGCATCAGTCATGAACTTTGTTGGAGCAATGACCTTTACAGGAGTTGCGAAAACGATAACGAAAGATATTGTGGATCCTTTTGTATTGGAAAATGGCTCCTTTATTATTATTGCTGCCTTAATCGCGGCCATTACTTGGAATTTAATTACATGGTATTACGGTATTCCGAGTAGTTCGTCCCATGCATTAATTGGGTCTATTGCAGGAGCAGCTATAGCATCTGCTGGATTCAAGATTTTAAATTATTCTGGTTTCATTAATATTTTAAAGGCCCTATTGTTATCACCTATTATTGCGTTTGTGATTGGCTTTATCATTTATAGTATTTTTAAAATAGTTTTTAAAAACAATAATTTATCAAAAACAAATCAACGTTTTCGTCGATTTCAAATTGTGACAGCTGCCATGCAAGCATATTCCCACGGAACAAATGATGCGCAAAAGGCGATGGGTATTATTACGATGGCATTGATAGTTAACAATTACCAATCAACAGGAGACGTACAGGCTTGGGTTCAATTCATTTGTGCATTAGCCATGGCGTTAGGAACAGCGGTCGGTGGTTGGAGAATTATTAAAACCGTTGGTGGTAAAATAATGAAAATTCGCCCAGTCAACGGGGTGGCTGCAGATGTCACTGGGGCTCTTGTCATATTTGGTGCGACATTTTTACATTTACCAGTAAGTACTACCCATGTTATTTCATCCTCCATTCTAGGGGTTGGTTCATCACACCGGGTAAAAGGTGTTAAATGGGGAACTGCACAAAGAATGATTATCACTTGGGTCATTACCTTACCGATATCAGCAACGTTAGCAGGGCTGTGTTACTTTTTACTTGAAGCCATTTTTTAATGGAAAATTTTTTAGTCAACTACATATTGAAATAATTAAAAGCGAATGTGTCACGAAGATGCATTCTTTTTTATTGGCTGTTTTTTATGATTATATAGGCGTTTTCAATTGTTTAATAATTTTGAAATAGTTTGCTAGTGTAATGCAAGGGGAAACTTAATCAGCGATAGTTGTGTTTTGGAGTCATCGAACATTGGGGGTGAATAACTCAATGCTAGAAACCCCCATTCCCTCTGATTTTTTTACGCTACAATAACCTCCTTTCCCTAGTTTCCGTAAATTTTAACAGAATTAAATAATCATTTGTTTAAATTTTTTTCAAAAACTCGGATTTTAATTGCATATTTCCATGTCCAGGAACACGGCAATTAATATCATGGTCCCCATCAATAATTTGAATATTTTTGACCGTCGTTCCTTGTTTCACTACGATTGAAGAACCTTTTACTTTCAAATCTTTCACAACAGTTACTGAATCCCCATCAACAAGTATATTGCCGAATGCATCACGCGTCACTTCAGCAGGGGCAATATTTTCCAAGTTATCCCCAGACCATTCATGGCCACATTCAGGACAAACATAGAAAAGGCCATCCTCATAAGATAATGTTGATTCACATTGTGGGCAATTTGGTAATGCTCCCATCTACATCATCACTCCTCGTATAATTTAAATTCACTTCATACTAAAGGCATTGTACCACATTTATCGATTTAAAATTATAATTGAAAAAAATTCAAACTAGGGACAGCTATCATGTTAGCACGGAAAAAATCGTTTAGAATTGTTCTCGTAGGCTAAATTTCCCTAAGGCATTTATTTTATCTGTCAAACAAATTAGGCTTACATAACAATTTTGATAAAATAATCATAATTTTCTCATGCAAAATAGGCTTGCTTGCTAATTTTTATTTAAAAAGTGTAATTCTGTCTAGCAAATCGTACTTGCTTGCCAAATTTGATTAAAAAGGTGTAATTCTGTCTAGCAAATTGTACTTGCTTGCCAAATTTGATTAAAAACACATAATTTTTGGCAAGCAAACTACTACTGCGCCAAATATGGGCGAAAATAGAAATTCACATATACGAAGTTTCCCAAAAAGTCCGTCTTTTTTTAAAATATAACGATATGTTTACGATTTGTTAATAATTTATTCATAATTTTTGGCTATGATAAGAATGAACGTAATAAAGGAGGTAATGTTGATGGGTCATGATGAGGAAAAAAACAAGCTCAATTCTAATGAGCCAAATGATCAGGGCCAAATCGAAAATAATGAGGAAATAGACGAGAAAACAGAGCACAATACCACACTAGAAAACACAGACTCACTCGGAGTAAATCAAGACAAAAGGGAAAGAACCCCGAAGTCACGAACATCACAACGGGTTAAATCAAATCTTTTAACTGCTATTTTGGTAGGAATAATCAGTAGTTTATTAACGTTGTCGCTTGTTCTCTATACCCCCTTATTTCAAGGAAAAATGGGAAATACCCAGAAAGATAACGAGCAAACTGAAGTGGCGGATAGGGATCTTTCGCAAACAGAGCAAGTGACGGAAGGAGTCTCAACGAAAAGTTCACTCGTAAATATGATTGAGGGTGCCTCAAAAGGGATCGTCGGTGTTGTAAAACATACAAATGGAGAAAGTTCACTACCATTTCCATTCCAATCGCCTGACAAAAGTCAACAAGGGGTCGGCTCAGGGGTCATATTTAAAAAGGATGGAGATAATGCTTACGTTGTGACAAATAATCATGTGATTGAGGATGCGGAGAAAATTGAAGTATCTTTAGAAAATGGTGAACATACAGAGGCAACCCTTGTCGGTACAGATGCACTGAGTGACTTAGCGGTGTTGAAAATTGATGGAAGTCTTGTCGATCATGTTCTTGAGTTTGGAGATTCGGATAAATTGCACGTAGGAGAACAAGTCATTGCCATTGGTAATCCACTTGGATTAGATTTTTCTCGGACAGTGACTCAAGGGATTGTTAGTGCACTTGATCGTACAGTAAACGTGAATACTTCCGAAGGTCAATGGGAATTAAATGTTATTCAAACAGATGCGGCGATTAATCCAGGAAATAGTGGTGGTGCCCTTCTTAATGAGCAAGGAAAAGTTGTTGGAATTAATAGTTTAAAAATTGCTACTTACGGTGTCGAGGGTTTGGGATTTGCTATACCTAGTAATGAAGTAATTCCGACAATCGAACAGTTGATGGAGCACGGCAAAGTGGAACGTCCGGTAATGGGAATTACAATGGTTGATTTAGACCAAGTTCCACGTATGTATTTAAAAGATCTCCCTAATGAAGTATCAGAAGGAGTCATTATTTCAGAAGTGATGGAAAATTCTGCAGCGGACAAGGCAGGCATAAAATCGAAGGATGTTATTGTTGAGATAGATGAAGAAAAAATTAAAAATGGCCAGCAATTAAGAAAATGGTTATATAGTAATGCTAAAGTAGGTGATCAAGTAACAGTAAAACTTTACCGTGACCAAGAACAAAAATCAGTAAAATTAACATTAACAGGTAAATAATCCTAATGTTTTTTAAGAAGTAAAAATTTAAATCATCCCATGTTTCCACCTCTTCTATGGTAAAATAAATATGAATCATTGAAGAGGTGTTGTTTTATGAAAGTCCTAGTCATTGAAGATAATGAAAGTGTCTTGTCTATGCTGAAGATGTTTTTTGTTAAGGAAAACATTGAGGGAACCTTTGTGACTGATGGTTTAGAAGGATATCATCAGGCGGAAAAAGAATCGTGGGATTGCCTTATTATTGATTGGATGTTACCAAACATGGACGGGATAACGATTTGCCAAAAATTGAGGGAACAAGAAAATGATGTTCCTA
>DKGO01000024.1 GCA_002453315.1 Caryophanales bacterium UBA6768
TTAAATTGCTTTATATCAGATGATGACAACAAGTGATATTTTGTTAAATATTTACCTTTTTCAGAATAAATATTGTTGCTAAGAATACAAAAATGTGTTAGTTTATAAATAAATTATTTCATTTATTTACGATTATTCATAAAGTATTTGCTTCATAATTTAATTGGGAGGGATAAAATGGACCATATTTATGAGAAAATAAATTCACAAAAAAGGACCTTTTCCAAAGGTTTCAATAAAATTGCAAATTATTTCCTAAGAGACCCTCAGGTATTTGCAATGAATTCAGCGACACAGGCTGGGGTTCTTATCGGTGTCAGTGAAACGACCATCATTCGTTTTGCGAATGGATTGGGCTACTCGGGTTATAGTGAATTACAACAGGATGTGCAACAAAGTTTTTTTAATAAAAGTAATTTATCTGGCTTTCTCGATTCGAAATCATTAGATAGCGACAGTTCTAGTCCTATTAAAAATCTAATTTTCAATGATATTAATAATATCCAGCAATTTATTAGTCAAATTTCTGAAAAAGATTTAGAGAAAGTTGTTGAAAAGTTAACAGAGGCAAATCGTATTTTGACTTGCGGGGTTCGTTCATCGCATTCTTTTGCAAGTTGGTTTACTTTTGCGCTGGATTTAATAAGAGGTGATACTAGACTTTATCAACCAAATTTAGATGATGTACTACTAAGAATTAGTGAATTAGATAAGTCAAGTGTGGTAGTGGCCTTTTCATTTCACCGATATGCTGTCGATACAATTCATTTAGCCAAGTTAGCCAAACGACAAGGGGCATACATCATTGCATTTACCGATTCTACATTTGCCCCAATTACAAAACATGCTGATACAGTTTTACCTATCCAACTACAAGTTAAATCAACTTTAGATGTTGCACCAATTGCTTTTACACTAATGAATAGCATTATTTCTTCTGTATCACTTAAAAGCCCTGTCCATTTCCAGGAACGAATTAATAGCTTTGATTCTATCAGGACAGAGGATCTATTTGTACAAGACTATTTAGAGGGTGATTAATGGTGACACAAAATAATTTTGATTTACATAACAGGTTAAATGAAATTTTCACTCACTTACATGCCAATCCCGAAATCAGTTGGGAAGAAGTAAATACTACTGCCTATATCAAAGATTTATTATCACCTTATCCATGTAAAATAACGACATTTGATGATATTACGGGTCTTGTTGTTGAAATTGGCAATGGAAAACCTATAGTCGCTTTACGTGCGGATATTGATGCCCTTTGGCAAGAGGTGGATGGTGAATTTAAAGCAAATCACTCTTGTGGTCATGATGCACATATGACTATAACAATTGGAACTTTTTTATCGTTAATCAACAAAGAAGCCCTTCCCCGAGGAACTTTCCGTTTTATCTTTCAACCCGCTGAGGAAAAAGGGACTGGGGCCCTCACCCTAGCCGAAAAGGGACTTGTTGATGATGTCGATTATTTATATGGCATGCACCTGCGCCCCATCGAAGAATTAAGAACGGGGCAATTTTCACCAGTCATTGTCCATGGGGCAGCAAAATTTATAAAAGGCACTATTAAAGGAGAAGATGCTCACGGTGCTAGGCCACACCTTAACACAAATGCGATTCAAGTTGGCACAGACTTTTTCCAACAATTAAATAACATTCATATGAATCCAATGATTCCATACTCTGTAAAGATGACACAGTTCAGTGCAGGAGGAAAAAGCGACAATATTATTCCTGGAAATGCTGAATTTTCTATAGACCTACGCGCCCAAACAAACGAAGTGATGAACAAATTAACCAATCAAGTGCAACGAATTGCCACAATGTTAGGACAATATTACGATGTGGACATTCATCTTCGAGAAGGGGCAAATATAGCTGCGGCAGTTACTAGTGAGGGGGCTATTACCTTAATGAAAGATGCAATAATCGAAACATTTGGGACTAATCAATTAGTCAATAAAATTAATACTACTGGTGGCGATGACTTTCATTTTTATACGTTAAAAAAACCACACATTAAGGCAACTATGTTAGGAATAGGTTGTGATTTATCACCAGGATTACACCATCCTAAAATGACATTTGAATTTGGTGCTATTCCGAAGGCAGTTGATATTTTATCAAATGCTTTGTTAAAAACGGCTCAAAAACATAATCACAATTAACCTCAGGTAAGGAGGCAACACTTTTGTTAGATAACATTTCAATTCGCCAGTTAACGACGATGGATCATATGAAGTTGGTAGAACAAACGGAAAAAGTCGTCTGGAATATGTCCCCATTACCACTCCATCAAACCTTTACGGCAATAAATAATGGCGGCATTATTTTAGGGGCATTTTCTGATGATAAAATAGTGGGATTCCTTTATGGATTTCCTGGTTTTGATGGAAAAGAGCCCTATCTCTGCTCACATATGCTTGGGATTTTACCAGAATATCGTAAAGGTGGCCTCGGCATGAGAATGAAATTTGAACAGGCAAAAGTTGCAAGGGAAAAAGGCTATTCCAAAATCACCTGGACATATGATCCCTTGGAGAGTTTAAATGCTTATTTAAATTTACATAAATTAGGAGCAGTTGGGGCTTATTATAAGGTTAATCACTATGGGGACATGAATGATAAGCTAAATAAAGGTTTACCGACAGACAGAATTCAAATTAAATGGGATATTTGCAATAATAGAAGGAATTCACAACAAAGTACAACAATTATTGAAAATAAAATACTTCTTAAAATGAATCACTTTATGAAACCTGTTATGACTAGAAATTATAAAAATAACTTTCCCTTAACAAATGGGCCATGGTTTGTTGCCATTCCGGACAATTTTCAAGATATTAAGGTGGAAAATGATGATTTGGCAAAAGAATGGCGCTTTAAATCAAGCACTATTTTTCAAGAATTATTTTCAGCCGGATATAAGGCAACGGATTTAATCCGTGATCCATCTAACCATGTTTGTTATTATTGTTTCACAAAATAACTTTCATTGCATAATAACAGCATCATTACTTTAATGACGATGTCCATTGAATGGTGTCCTCTTTTTATTGACCTTTTGAAAAAAGCCTGATTTTTTTAATGAATCGCTGATTTAAATTTGCCACCCCTTGCCTCTTGGGCATCTATAATGGTGGTAAAAGCGTTGGGATCTATTTCATAAACAATATCTTTTAATTTAGAAATTTCCAAACGAATAATGACAACGTAAATGATATCCTTTTCTAATTGATGATATCCACCTTTTCCGTGAAGTAAAGTCACCTTACGTCCAAGTCGTTTATTAATCGTTTCGGCTAGTTCCTCATACTTATCGGATACGATGATAGTTGCCTTCGTATCATTTAAACCTTGAGTCACTGCATCGATTGTCTTTGAGGCGATATAATAAGTTAATTTTGATAAACTAGTTAAACCCAACAACCAATTGAAAACTCCGTATTTATTTCAGTCATTTCTTCATACATTCCTTGTTTTGATTTCGTTAGGTTCAACAACTCCAATTTCAGCGAAATAATTGACATATTTTCACAGAACGCCTCCTTAGGGAACATTTGTTTGTATGTTAATTATATCAAACGTTTGTTCGTTTGGGGAGCTTTTCTAGCAAAAGGAATTTAAATATATATACGCTTCCATCCCACACCTAAAGACCTAAAGGAATGGGCTTTCTCGCTTATAAATCTGTAATTGCTTCAAACCTTTGCAAATTGGGTTCAATTATTGCCAAAAGGAAGATACTATAGATAATATGTAACATTCTACTTAACAATATTTAATTTTTTAGCTTGAATGGAAAAACCAATAACCCAAATAAAGATGACAATCATTAAACTAACCATAATGAGCATTAAATTTTGTAACCATGCACCAGCAACGGCAACGATAAAAATGACAGAACGTAGGATTTCTAATTTCGTTGTCATTAATGTTGGCACAATTTTTCCATAGGCAGTATCTTTTAATGCTGAAATATCTATGTATTTTAAAATGAAATATGATGCCAAAATCGACGGTCCAAGCATAATGAGAAGGGTGAGGCCAATTTTGTGGTCCCACAAAAAATAAAGTGAGGCATAACGGGTTGTCCAATCAACAAAAATTTTAAGTGGATGTGTTTGTAATAATAATTTTCGTTCTTTTAAGTCCATATTATCTTTCTCTCCCTTTACAAATGGCCCTTACAAATAACGTTGCCATCATTATAGCATATTAAGACTTCATGTCTTTAAAATTTTACCACAGTATTCTTTTTCTAAATTAAAAAACTGATAACGATGGGTTATTATCTTATCGTTATCAGTTTTTCATTTATATTTCTCTTTAAGCTGTTCCTTACGAATTAATTCACGACGTTCGTTTAGGTATTTTTTTACGATGCATGATATATCCTACGATAATCCAAATGATGTAGATAGGAATTATGATTAAAAAGTCTAAAACGGCTAATAAAATAAACGCTGCATTTAATAGAACACCAAGAATAATTGATATTTTTAATAAACCTGGTTTTAGCTTAAATGAAGCTCGCTCATAAGCTTTTTTTTCCCTTTTCGGTAATCCCCATAAAGCAATCCCTAAAATAACTGCATTGAACAACAACCCGACAATCGTTATGGTTGCAAAAAAGTCTGCACTGAAACCTGAAAATATACCGATTGCCCCCAAGATAACTAAAAAAGTAATCGGAAACAAAGGGGTATTGTTCACTTTCTTATTCATTAACTTTTCATTAAATATTCCCTCTTTCGCTAACGCTGTAAAGTCCCCTGGAATAGTCATTAACACTGCATTAATTGTCGTAACCGTTGCAAATAAGGCACCAATACTAATAAAAAACACTACCGGCGGACTTAAAAATACCTGAGCCGCTTCTGCCACAGAGGCACCTGAGGCACTTAATTGCTCCCACGGAATAACACCGACTGCAACAAGACTGACGAGCATATAAATTAGGACGATTAAACCCATACTAATAAATATTGCTCTCGGAATATTTTTCTTTGGATTTTCAATCGTACCACCAATTTCAGAAATAATTCCGAGACCGACGTAAGAATAAACGGCTAAAGCACTCCCCATTAAGAAACTTCCCATTCCGTTAGGTATCAAAGGGGTTAAATTTTGTGCTTCAATATGAAATAAACCAGGTACTGCAAATATTAATAGTGCCAAAACAATCCACAGTGTCATTAATATTTGCACCATTTCAGCCATTTTTATTCCTAACAAGTTAATCCCATATAGTAATAGAATAATCAATAAAGCTGTTAATTGCACCGGTAGTTGCGGGAAGAAAAACTGCAAATATTCCGCAAACCCGATGGCAAGCATGATTGTTGCCCCTATTCCCCCTAAAATTAACGAGATAGTTGCTAAATAACCAAGTGTTGGATTTAATAATCGTTTATTGTAATGATACGTTCCCCCAGTTGCTGGCATAGCAGCCCCAAGTTGTGCATAAAATATGGAACCAAAAAATGCAGGAATAAAAGCAATAAAATAAGCTATAAATAAAGACGGACCTGTTTGTCCTGCAATCGGAGCTAATAAAATAAAAATCGAGGCTCCTATCACTGTACCAACGATAATCGCAATCGCACCAATAAGACCAATTTTTTTAGGTGAATCACCCATCTTGCAAACTCCTCCTTTTTTAATCAATTTATTTTTTCATACAAAATCTCTACTTTTTCTCATCACCCCCATCCCAAACTTCAATAACAATTTTATTTCACCCATTTCTCTGATACCCGATCATAGTACTCATATTGATCATCTTTTAATTGATGTTTCGCTATCCTTTCTGAAGGTGTAATTGGCATATCCTCTCTAATTTCCCAGTATCTTGGTACTTTGAATGATGCCAAATGATTTGTACAATGGGAAATTAGTTGAGCAATCAATTCATCCCTATCGGCAGTCTCCTCACCCGGAACGATATGTGCCTTTACTTCTTCCCCCCGAATTTCATCTTCTACTGCAGTACATGCGGCAATTTGCACCTTATCATTCAACATAATTACTTCTTCCACTTCAGCTGCAGCGATATTTTCCCCACTTCTACGGATCATGTCTTTTACCCTTCCACCATAGAAAACAATACCATCCTCGTTCATGTAAGCAATGTCACCTGTATGAAACCATCCATTTCTGAACACTTTATTCGTTGCCTCATGATCTTTAAAATATCCATCCATCATCCCTTTACCCCTAAATGCCATTTCACCTAATTCACCACGAGTAGCAAACTCACCTTCACTATTAATAATTCTTACCTCTCGATCTGTTGCAGGACGTCCGAGTGCGTCAGTTCCAACATATTGATCATGTTCATGAATCCGCATTGAAATGTCATAACCCGTTTCAGTCATACCAAACACTTCATACCAAGGTACAGACCAACGTCTTTCAATTTCTTCATGTAAGTAAGCCGGAATTGCTGAACACCCGATAAATCTAACTTGATGATTTTTTTCTTCAAATGATTCTGGCATTTTCAATAAAAGGATTGGCATATTTCCTAATACATAAAAGAAAGTTACACCGTAATCGTAAACCTTTTTCCAAAATGAAGATGGACTAAATCTGTCAAGTACAACTAATGTCGATCCATTAACTAATGTTGCCATTGTATTCCATTGGGGGTCCATGTAGTAAAATGGTTGGGATGTTAACAAAATGTCATCTTCATTAATGCCGATTAAAGTTTTGTCCGCGATTTTTTCACCAATATTAATCCAATATTTTTGTGATAACATACATCCTTTGGGTTTTCCCGTAGTTCCCGAAGTATATTGAATATTCATTAATGTTTCCGAAAAAATATGGCGCTTATATTCATAATGATTAGGAAAGTCGTTAAATAGATCGGATAAAAATCCATCTGCGTTATCATGTTTTTCATCAATCGTTATTAACATAAAGGACGCTTCATCACTTTCGCGCAGGGAATGCAACATATCCACTTTTTCATAAGTTGTCATCACTAATTTTGCTTCTGAATGATTAATTTGATATTTCGCATCAAAAGCTTGATACCGATAATTTAATGGAATCGTCACTCCTCCAATCAAACCCAAACCTAACCAACTGAAAGGAAAAGACGACACATTTGGCATCATTAGCACCACTTTATCCCCTTTTTCAATACCGAGACCAACTAATACTGATGCATAATGCTCAGCACGTTCCTTCACTTCATGAAAAGTATATTTTTCATTTGTATCATCGAAAATTAGGGCTGTTTTGTCCCCCCATCTATTAGCTGCTTGCTCCATTACCTGATATACATTATCTAATTCTGTACGTTGATTTGTACGAGTCATTATTTCACTCCTCCTCATCATTCGCTATATATTTTAACTAATGCGTTAATTTCATTTTCCAAACTTGCTTCCAATGTGCCTGAATAACCTTCATGTAGTAAATTTTTAACAATACTCATAGATGCTAGTGGACGTTCCCCTAAAGTTAATATTTTCTCTCTTACTTTAGCTAATAATTCATGTTTTTCATAAATATCATTTATTAATCCAATATTTTTGGCATCTTCTGCTAAAATATTTTCGCCAAAGAATAACAATTCCTTTGCCTTCAACAAACCCACTTTCTTTACTAAAAAATAAGAAGAACCTTGTGTGATTGATAGACCAACCTTTAATTCTGGAAAGCCAATCTTCGTATCTTTTGCTGCATATATTAAGTCGCTATTAAGGGCAATTTCAAATCCGGCTCCCAACGTGTAACCATGAATCATAGAAATAACCGGTGCCTTAAATGCCACTATTAGTTTCGTTATTTCCTGCATTTTGTTTAAATAATTCATTACTTTTGCTTGATCTGTTAAATCCACACCCTCATTTATATCGTGGCCAGAACAGAAACTATCACCGTTTCCCCTGATCAATACCATTTTAGGGGGAGAATTTGCAAGATAAGAAAGTGCTTCGTGTAGGTCATTGACCATCCGTTCTGAAAGCGCATTCAACTTTTCTGGACGATTAAGCACAATCTCGTTATATATTTCATTACTATTCAGTTCAATCGTTTCATACATAAACCATCTCTCCTATTATTGACTTTTTAACAATCGTTGCGCATTTCCGTAAAAAAGTTTTTGCAGGACCTCTTCTTTCAAACCTAATTGTAAAAATCCCTTTTTCGCCCTTTCAAAAGTTAATACTGGCCAATCCGTACCGAATAAAATTTGATTTTGCAGCAAATTGTTCATTAACACAAATAATGTTTCCCACCCTGAACCTGGTAAGGCAATATATTTGGGATCCAATCCACCGAATTCTATAAAAACATTTCTATGTCTTCTGGCAATAGCAGTCATTTGTGGGACCCAAGGCCAACCACCATGACACGCAATGATATTTAATTGAGGAAAATCGACTGCAATTTGATCAATAAAAAGTGGGTTGTTTTCCGTTATGGCACTCTTCATCGAATAATGAACCCCAGTATGGAACGAAATAATTAACCCTAACTTGGTAGCTGTCGCATATAGAGGATATAACCTTCTATCTAATGGATCAACATTAAAAAATACCGGCTGTAAGTTAATGCCTTTTAAACCTAATTGGTGAATTGACTCTGCTTGTTCAACTAACAGAATTGGGTTCAAATCATTCAAATTGACTGTCCCAAAGCCTGCCAGTTGTTGAGGATATTTTTTTACTAATGCAGCAGTTTTCTCATTTAAATCATTTGCATCCTCACCAAATTCATATTCTGCATGGACAACAGCTAATTCAACTTCCGCTTCTTCCATCTCTTTTAATAGTACTTCTGTCGATTTCACACCGGAATCATAAACACTAAATATTTCATTATATTTTCCGTAAAAGTTTAACATTTCTTCTCTTGTGACTTGTCGGAATTCTTCTGGTAATCTTACTCTAATATCAATAACCACATGGTCCCCTCCTAAATTTATCGGACTAATTTTTGACCGTAAATAGCATATTGATCTGCTATTTGTTCTAGACTAAGTCTCCCATCACTCCTATACCAATGAGCGACACCTGTACAAAGGCTAATAATGGCAAAAGAAGTAATATTCAAATCCTGAAACTGAAATTGACCCGTCTTTTTCCCTTCCTCTAAAATATTCTTCCAAATTTGTTCATATATATTTCTTTGTACTTTTATTTTTTCCTTACTCTCCCCTTCTAAAGAACGATACTCTGTATCAACCACCAGAGCTGCTAACCGTTCTTTTCCGTGGGTTTCTACATGGTATTTA
>DKGO01000049.1 GCA_002453315.1 Caryophanales bacterium UBA6768
ACAATATACCAATAATATGGTTATTTAATCCTAGTTATTTAGCATCATAAATTGTAATATAAAAAATCACAATGGCCAAGAGTAAATAATTCGGTTCTCTTTAACATTGTGATTTTTTTTATTTTATTTTTTATCGAGACATTGACCCATCTCTACTAAATGGCTCTCGATTTAAATTGTTATTATTCATATCATTATTAAGATTATCGTTACCATTTATCCCTTGTCGCTCGTCTATTCCATTTTGTCGATTCATGTTTGGCTGACGATTCATATTTGGAGCTTGATTCATTCCAGGTTGCTGATTATTGATGTCGGTATTTCTATCCATCCGAAAATTCGTTGGCTCGTTATTTTGTGGTGCGGTTGGATTTTTGTTTGTTGTGTTACATGCAGCCATTAATACGACTAGCATTACAATCGTTAACAATTGTTTCCACATTTTTTCACCCTCCTTTTTTAATTATTCTTTTGTAGCTTAACCAAATTCCGGTTGAACATACGAAGTAATGTCGTTAATTTTTTACAAAATTTAATGAGGGAATTCTTTACACGTTAGCTTGTCTTATTTCTTTACAGTTGTCCTAGCTTGAAATATTCTATATGTAGTGGAATTTTTTAAAAAAATCTTTGTATAGGATGATTGATGTGAGACTAGCTATTTTTGATTTCGATGGGACGATCTATAAAAAGGAAACCTTCCCCTTAATGATGGGTCAATTGAAAAATCATCCGACTTTGACTGTTTATTCGAAATTTTATCGTTCAATTTTACCGATTTATGTTGCTTATAAATTAAAACTGTATCCTGAGGCAAAAATGAAAGCACAAATGATGGAACGTTATTTACATGCATTACATCAGCTAGGAAAAAATGAATTAACTATATTCTTTACGGAAATGGCCGATAAAATGCATGATGATTACAATTTGGAAGTTGTCAAACGATTACGGCAACATCATGAAGATGGATTTCTTGTCATGATTGTTTCTGGCGCTTATACTCCACTGCTAGAGGCAACTTCCAAAAATTTACCCGTTGATGAAATCATTGGGACAGTCATTCCTTTTTCTGACGGAAAAATTGATCTTCAAACGAGAATTCAACATATTCAATCAGATCAAAAAAAGCTATCTATTCATCACTCACTACAAAATAAGAAAGTGGATTGGGATAATAGTTATGCCTATGGAGATAGTTTTTCTGACTTACCTGTATTAGAAATGGTTGGAAACCCTATTGCCGTAGCTCCTGATCATAAATTAGAGTTAATCGCAAATGAACATCACTGGGAGATCATACGCTAAATTTTTATTGAAGTTAAGATGGTTGTTTTGATGAAATTTTAATCAGAAAGGTTTGTTGATGATGACAAAAGTTTATTGGGCAAAAGTCCATATTAAAGATTGGCAGATGTATTTTGCTGCGACGGATCAAGGGTTATGTTATATTAGCTCACCAAATCGGTCATTTCAGGAATTGGAAAATTGGTTAGGGAAAAAAATCCCTGATGCTGAACTTATGGAAGATAAAGTGAAATTGGAACGTTATGTCATAGAAGTGAATGAATATTTACAAGGTGAACGGACTCATTTTACGATTGAGACTGATTTGCAGGGAACACCGTTTCAGTTGGCTGTTTGGGATGCTTCAACTTACATACCTTATGGAGAAACTCGAACATATGGGGAAATTGCAGAACAATTAAATAATCCAAATGCGGTCCGGGCTGTCGGTGCTGCCATTGGAAAAAATCCGGTTTTATTTGCTATACCATGCCATCGAATCATTGCAAAAAGTGGCTCCTTGTCAGGATTTCGCGCAGGAATTAATGTGAAAAAAGATTTATTAGCCTTAGAAAAAAATCACCGTCCGTAAAATTATTAATATTGAATTCTGTAAAATATTAACATTCATTGAGTTTACGTAAGTTAGGAACAATTAACGGCTTTTCATCTCAAACCCTGGGTATTATTTCAAAGTTAGTGACAATTGGGGTTTTTGATGAAACCAAATTTTCCTACTTCGGATTGATAATTTTTCAACCTTAAGACTGAGTACATTTCCTCCGTCATTCGCTATATTTGAATCAATAACAGGTATGACGGAGGTTAGTAAATGATTAAAAAATATGATCGACCTATTTTATTCTACAGTCTTTCGATACTCATTCCCTGGGTCTTGTGGTTTATTGCTGCACATATAAGCCATATGGAACCTAGGACTTCAGTGCATGTGCTCAGTTTCAGTTTAATTGGAATTATTGGATTGTTAGCACCAATGATTATTGCATTTATACTTATTTTTCCTGATCGTGATATGCGGTTAGATTTAAGGAAAAGGTTTTTCCTCTCCCGCAAAATTAAGCCTATTTATCTTGTTTTAACTTTATTTCTACTCCTCACTAGTATCATTGTTGCACAGTTTATTTCTTTGTTTTTCGGTTATAATATAAATCAATTTTTACTTTCATGGGATTTTTCATTTACTGGTGGGATATTCTCAGCATGGTTTTTGTTACTTATAGCACCGATAATTGAGGAGCTTGCTTGGCATTCCTATGGAACAGACTGTTTGAGAAATAGGGTGACATTGTTCACAACATCCGTTGTGTTCGCAATATTTTGGGCCTTATGGCATTTACCATTATCTTTTATTAAGGATTATTATCAACATCAGGTAATGGAAACTGGCATTCTCTATTCCATAAATTTTGCGGTTAGTCTATTTCCATTTGTCATCATTATGAATTGGTTATATTTTCGAACTGGCCGTAATATTTTCGTGACAATTATTTTTCATCTTACCGCTGGTTTTGCTAATGAAATTTTTGCAACCCATCCGATGAGTAAAGTGATTCAAACCATTATTTTGCTAATCATCTCTGTAATAATCTTGTGGAAAGAGCGTGATTTATTTTTCACCTTGAAGTATAATGATGAGGAAAATATGACATTGGCATAGTGAAACAGTATGTTAAATCGTTCCTTAAGTTTTACTGGCATAGGAAAAATGAGGTCACTTCCATTTAATTAGGAATGACCTCTTTTTAGTATTATTTTTTGATTAACTTTTTCCTAAGTGACCCATGCATCCTTTTTGCTGAAATTTTTCTGTATCGGAAAAATTTTTATTAAATGGCTGTCAATGCATTTATTGCTGCTGAAACCATTTGTAATACAAGCCCTATTGCAAAAATGACAATGACTGTCGTCCATGCAGCACGTTTGGAAAACTTCGCAACAACTTGTAGACCAATTGCCGTAATAATTAACTGCCAAATAGCAAAAATCTCAATAGAATTCAATACTGCCTGGAACACATCCCCTGTCTGAACAAGTGATCCTAAACTAGTTACAATGATTTCCGATGACAGATTTGGAACTAACAACATGATAATTCCATGAAGTAAAGCTGAAATCGCTGAAATAATGCCTATGTAAGAAAACATTGAGAAAGTTTGTTTAAATGTAATCTCGGATTTCAAAATTTTGGCAACTATAAAATAAATAACCGTTGATAACAAAATACCAAAAATCGGCCCAATTAAACCCGCAATAATAAGTGTCGCTTTACTAATCATAATAACAAACTGTTGTTCCTCTTCCCCAAGACCAAATAATATATCCGGAGGTAAATTAAAGTTCACAAACGTTAGTAATGCCCCGATAAAAGTTAATAAAGTAACAATTATAATTGCAATTAAAAATTTAGGCTGATGAACAATCTTTTCAAATTGCTCCCTAGGACTAGTAATCATTCCAAAAATTGAAGGATTCCCCAAGTCACTACTCGGCTCATGTTCCGAATCTTGTTCCCTCGTATTGTACGGATTTAACTCATTATCTGTATCACTTTGATTTGTTTCATTTTGGTCCAATAGTAAAACTCCCTTCGTTTTTCCATATAGTATAAGTCAAACATATTCAAATTGAAAATGCAAAGCAATTGAGAGAATCGAATTCATTTAAACAACCAATAAACCCTATTTACTCTTCTAACCGAAATTTAATTTAAAGTGGACCTAGTCTTGCCCATAATCTGTTAAATATATTTTATAAAACACCTTGTTACAGTCTAAAGAATTAATGTTTAAATTTAGACGGCTTATAACATTAACTTTTATCCTTCCTCAATTTAATGACTCTCCTAGGAAAAATTCAACAGGTTTCACGTATCCCCCATAATATTAGTAATTAAATTTTACTGAGAAAAATTTTTTTACAATTATTTTAAAGAACATTGATAATTATTCTAGTGAAAAATTACAAAAACCTACATTAAATAAGCATTCCCCCAAATAACAGGCCCAAAATAATAAGTGGCACAAAAATTGCAATAACCCTGAATAAGAACTATTTGAAAGGAGCAAAAAGATGTCAACTACCTATCATAACCTCTTAGAAGGTGCTATTGAGCTACATGTCCACAGTTCCCCAAGTTTATTCCCTAGAAAACAAACAGACTGGGAATTAATTAACGATGTTAAAGAAGCTAAGATGGATGGTGTAGTATTAAAATCGCATGAAAGCCAAACGGTCGACAGAGCTAGGATTATCCAATTACAGGAGCCTTCTATCAAGGTTTATGGCGGTCTTGTCTGCAATCATTTCACCGGGGGCCTTTCACCTATTACAGTTGATACGGCAATCCAACTGGGGGCGAAGATTATTTGGATGCCTACTTTTTCCTCTGAAGAACATCAACGTTATTTTGGGAAAAAGGAAACAAGGTTTTTCAACAGTAAAAAAGCACTAGGTCATACTTATGGATTAAAAATTTGGGATGAAAATAAAAAGATATTAAATGAAGTTCACGAAATACTTAGTCTTATTGGGGAAGCAAATATTATTCTGGCGACTGGACACCTTTCACCAGGGGAAATACCTACACTAGTTGAAGCAGCAAAGGAACATAAAATTGAAAAAATGCTAATTCAACACGTTGATTTAGGCATCGCCCCTATTCCCTTCCAGATGCAAAAAGACTTGGTTAAAAAAGGGTGTATTTTAGAAAAGTGTTACTTAGCGTGTAGTGAGGATTTTGCTGATATTACTATTAAAAAAATGGCCGAAAGTATCAACATTTTAGGTGCGAGTTCTTGTGTCATGGTAACTGATTATGGCCAAAATCATAATATCCCACCGGTCAAGGCTTTAAATAATTTTATTGAAAAAATGTTATCTGAGGGTATTTCATCGAAGCAAATAAATTATATGGTAGAAAAAAATCCAAAACAATTATTGGATTTTTAAATAAAAAGGAGATTTTATAATGAGTGAACAAAAAGTGTTAATTATCCTTGAGAAACATGAAGAAATTGCCAAGGAAGGTTTAGAAATCCTTAAAAATCATCACATTCAATATACTATTATAAAAAATACTAAATCTATCGAAAAACATAATAGGTACAAGGCTTTACTTGTCAGGGGGGCTATCATCGATGATGAACTGATTGATTCTCTTCCCCATCTCGGAATTATTGCGAGAGGTGGTGTCGGGGTAGATAACATCGATATAGAATACGCAACTAAAAAGAATATTTATGTGTGTAATGTTCCAGATGCTAATTTTTACTCTGTTGCTGAACATGTGATAGGACTCATTATATCCCTTTCCCACCAAATTGTCAGAGCAAATCAGGCACTAAGCCATGGTGATTTTAATGTTAGACATCTTTATATTGGAAATGAACTGAAGGGCAAAACTATCGGAATAATCGGTTACGGTAAAATTGGTGAATTGGTAGCAAAAAAATGCATCAATGGATTAGAAATGAATGTACTTGTTTATGATCCTTATATCAATGCAGAGAATAAGGAGGGGATTACATTTCTTGAGAACATTGATCAATTATTAATACATTCCGATTTTATTTCTTTACATTTACCTTTTATCCCTAAATTGCATCACTTTATTAATAAGGATTTAATAAGCAAAATGAAAAATACCGCCTATTTAATTAATTGTGCTAGAGGTGGATTAGTAGATGAGCAAGCACTTGCTACCGCAATTAAACGTGGTGAGCTAGCCGGTGCGGGTATTGATGTTTTTGAAAATGAGCCTCCAAAAATAGATAATCCTTTACTTAATTTGGAAACGGTTATCGTGACTCCCCATACAGCAGCATCCACTGAGGAATCGTTAGCATTAATGGCAACAGGTGCAGCACGAGAAATAGTTAGACTATTTAATAATGAAACACCAATAAACCATGTGAATTTACAGGAAAAATAGTAAATATGTCGAACACCCTTTTGACCTATTTGGTATAATCAGTTATAGAGAGTCTGTTGGCGATTACCTTTCGATTGGCATTTCATAAATTATAATATTTGTAAATAAATTTTGGATAAGTAAAATCTTTTTATTTTTTATTATTTAACGTGATATTTCGGGGATGGATGGGATAGTATGAAACAATTATTCACTTCAAAGCTAATGAAACGAAATTTAATCACAACTTTATTGTTGACATTTTTATCCTTATCCATTTTATTTTTATTAATTAATTTTATTATTTATCATTCTGTAAGGGGGGAAGTTGAAAATAGAAATCAATTATTGGCAAAAACTTTAGGGAAAAATACTGACTATATTTTATTAAATGTCATTAATGACATGAAAATAATATCGGAATATTCCAAAAGGTTAAATTTAGATGAGGACCAAAATTTAATGGAAATGGAAGAAATTATTTTTGGTAATCCGCTCTACTACCATGCAAGGGTATTTAATGAAAACAAAGAAATTATTTCAAATGTCCCCAACGTCACTTTTTCTAATTCCCCGGAAGATAAACCATTAATTAATCGAATGGAGTGGTCACAAACGTACTACATTTCAGATATGTTTACTCTAGAAGGAGGCAGAAAAACGATTGCGGTATCCTACCCTATCTTAGATGAAAATGACACATATCGTGGTGGCGTGATTGCCTATCTTAACTTACATACCCTTTCTAGACTATTAAGCCAGGTAAAATTAGGCCAACAAGGAATAAATGTGTTACTAGACTCTAAGGGTAAAGTCATTTCCTCCAATGTAGAAGAATTTATGACAGTGGACCTTTCTCAACACATACTTGGGGAGAATTTATATAAAGATAAACGGGGGGTTTGGTATGGACGAATTTTTGATCAGTCAATGACATTTGCCTATCAACCCGTTAAATATGGAAATTTTGGCGTTTTGGTTGGGGAACCGAATTCACAGGCCATTAAGCCTGTTACACAATTACAGAAATTTCTGTTAATAGCTTTCTTTATTGGACTGGGCTTAACATTTATCGTTACTATTTTCTCCACAATGAATATTATTGGTAGATTAACAAATTTAACCCATCAAGCAAAACAATATAAAGAATCTAATCAGGCAAAAATAAATATTATCCGTAGTGATGATGAAATTGGAGAACTTTCCGTGATGATGGACGAGATGGCTAATGAGTTAATTAAAAAAGAAAAAGATTTGGCAAATATTTTAGAATCGATACCTTATGCTGTAGTGACAACTAATCGGGAAGGAGAAATCATTACCTTTAATAAAGGAGCGGAAAAATTAACCCAATTTGATCGAACGGAAGTTATCGGTAAAAGGGTTATTGATGTGCCATTTAAAAGAAATCAGAATGAATTTATTAATTTAAAAACATTAATGGCTGGTAAAAAATTTGAAGATGAAGAGAGCTATATATTAGATAAGAATGGAAACTATTATAATGTAAGAGTTTATTCTAATCTTTTTTATGATAATAACGACCGGGTTATCGGCTCCATTATGATTCTAAGGGATGTAAGCAAACTTAAAAAAATGGAAGAGGATTTAAAACGGGCCGAACACATGGCTTCATTGGGAAGACTAACAGCGGGGGTAGCCCATGAAATAAAAAATCCACTCAGTATTATTCATGCTGCTGCGGAAGCCATTAAAATTGAAATTGACCCACAACAATCTTATATAATTGAATTAACGGATGATATATTGGAAACTTCTGAACGAATGAATGAACTTATTGTAGATTTTTTAAAATTATCTAAGGGAAATATTGAAGAACAAACGGAATCAATAGATATTTTGTTAATTATTGATGAATTACTCCTCCTTTTGAGAAATCGTTTTGATAAAAATGACATCATTGTTCATAAGCACTTTCATATACAAGAGGCAATCATTACTTCAGAGAAAAGTAAAATTAGTCAATTGCTTTTAAATGTTTTAATCAATGGTATACAGGCAATGGAAAATGGCGGTAATTTGTCAATATCAGTATCAAAGGAACATTCAACGATTTCTATTATTATTAAGGATTCCGGTGAAGGGATAACTACAGAAAATTTGGAACTTGTATTTGATCCTTTTTTTACAACTAAAAAGTCAGGTACGGGGCTAGGGTTGTCGATTGCCTATGAAACAGTTACCCAATATAACGGGACTATTGAGATAATAAGTGAAAATTCTGTGGGTACCACGGTCATTATTAAATTCCCACAATAGACCCATGGAGTAAATAATTATTTTGGATGAACAAGAAAGAGGAATAGAAATGAAAAATATTCTGTTGGTTGATGATGAACCAAAATTAATTAAAATATTTAAATCAATGTTATCTAAACAAAATTATCAGGTTCATACCGCTACTAATGGACAAGAGGCTAGAAAAAGAATTTCCGAAATAAAAATTGATATAGTTTTTCTTGATCTACGACTTCCCGATTGTACGGGTATTGAATTATTGAAGGAATTTAGTTCCTATTACCCAGAAAAAGTTTATATCATTATGACTGCCTACGGGAACATAGAGAATGCTGTATCAGCAATGAAAGCTGGTGCATTTGATTACATTATAAAGCCTGTAAAAATTAATGAATTACTTGTTGTAATTGAAAAAGCCTTTGAATGGATACGGATTAAAAATGAAAATAATGAATTAAAAGTAAAGGTACAGGAAAATGAAATAAATGAGAAAATTATCGGATCAAGTCCCGCCATGAAAAGAATTTTTGAAATGGTTCATCGTGTAGCCATCACTAATACAAATGTTTTATTGCAAGGAGAAAGTGGTACAGGTAAAACAATGATTGCATCCATGATACATAAACAAAGTAAACGGAATGGGCTGCCATTTATCCCAGTCAATTGCGCAGCACTGCCTGAACAACTGCTTGAGAGTGAACTATTTGGTCATGTCAAAGGGGCCTTTTCTGGTGCTATTTCGAATAGAATGGGAAAGTTTGAAGCAGCTGATGGTGGCACTATTTTTTTAGACGAAATAAGTGAAACAACATTGGCATTTCAGGCAAAGCTGTTACAAGTAACCCAAAATAAAACATTTATGCCTGTTGGAAGTGACACATTAAAAAGCGTAAATGTTAGAATAATAGCAGCAACTAACCAAAATTTAAAAAGTTTATTGTCGAAAGGTTCCTTTAGGGAGGATTTATATTATCGTTTAAATGTCATGGATATCTTTCTCCCCCCTTTGAGGGATAGAAAAGACGATATTTTATTGTTAGCCAGCCAGTTTCTGAAAAAGCATAAATTGAAAAACCAAATTGATTATAAAATGACGGATTCAATTAAATTGATTTTAACCCACTACCCTTGGCCAGGTAATGTTAGAGAATTAGAAAGTGCCATCGAAAGGGCTGTTGTATTGGCTAGGGATGGCTATTTATCCTTAGATGGATTTCCACATCAAATACAGGAATTTGCTCAACAATTTAACAAGCAGGATCTAATTAATGATGAACATACATTACCTGAGAGGCTGGAAATGATGGAAAAACAAATTATTTTGGAGGCACTTGATCAGTCTTCTGGTAAACCAGCATTAGCTGCTAAAGTGTTAGGAATTTCTAGACAAAGTTTATTATATAAAACCAAAAAGTATTTTAATCAATAATTTTGTACGATGTTATGTAATTAGTGACAAACGTCTACTTATTCCCCAACACCCATCCATAAAATAGTCTTCCCCCAAAGCCATTATTCTTTCACATAATTTTATTGATTTTGAAAAGGTTGTGGTGTATTTCCACAACCCTTCTATTTTTCCACCACTAAAAAACCGGTAATGGCATACACCCCTTATTCTGTCATCTACAAGTGCCAACCCCTATCAATGGATTTCTTCCCTATTAACTAGATTCACTCTTCAACCCTATTAGCCATTATCCCCTTTCTCAGCCTTTTATAAATATTTGTAAAAATATTTTTACTGTAAGTTCAAGTTTTTTTACAAAATGTAAACGCTTTGATGATAAATCCACCTTTTATAATTGGCATGTAAATTGCAACAAGATATATAAGGCAAAAAAGTCTATAAGGGGGGTACGTGTGAATGATTGATTTTATTCAAAATAATTGGGCGACTTTGATGGAATTAACCTGGGAACATATTCGTATTGTCGGAATTGCTGTCGGTTTTTCAATATTAACCGGTGTGCCTTTCGGTATTTATATTACGCAAAAAGAAACACTGGCTAATTTAGTCCTTTCTGTTTCTAGCATTATTATGACGATTCCAAGTATAGCCTTGTTTGGAATCATGATACCGATATTTTCAATTATTAATCAAGGAATTGGGTTTGTCCCGGCCGTAGTTGCATTAATCTTGTATTCCCAATTACCAATTATTCGAAATACTTATATTGCCATCAAAAATGTAAACCCTAACATTCGTGATGCAGCAATTGGCATGGGGATGACGGATTTTCAAAGATTAGTACGTGTTGAATTACCTATTGCCCTCCCGGTTATTATGGCGGGGGTACGAATGGCTATAGTGTTAACAATAGGAATTGCAGCTATTGCCGCATACATCGGGGCTGGAGGACTTGGTGTATATATTGCTAGGGGTATTTCTACCAGTTATAAAGAGATGGTCCAGGTTGGCGCTTTAGGGGTATCTATTTTGGCAATTGCAATTGATCAAATAATGGGAGGGATTCAACGAACCCTGTCTGTTAAGGGGATGAAATCATAATGGAGAAGGTGTTTAGAAATGCTGACATTTAATGAAGTTACAAAAATTTATGGAGATAATAAAAATCAAGTAACAGCTGTTGATAATATATCATTTAAAGTAAATGAAGGTGATATTTGTGTCCTACTAGGTCCGTCTGGATGTGGTAAGACAACCTTACTAAGGATTGTTAATCGGTTAGTCAACCTAACTAGTGGTAATGTAAAAATGAATGACCAGGATATCCAATCATTAAATTTAATACAATTGAGGAGATCTATTGGCTATGTAATTCAACAAAATGGTTTATTTCCCAATATGACTATTGAGGAGAATATATGTGTTGTCCCGAAATTACTAGGGTGGGATCGTTTGCAAATGAAAAAACGTTCCGACGAATTGTTGGATTTATTTGGTTTAAATCCCGATGAATTCAAAAGACGCTTTCCTTGGGAACTATCGGGGGGTCAACAACAACGTGTCGGAATCGCAAGGGCATTGGCCGCTGATCCACCAATTATGTTAATGGATGAACCATTTGGAGCGTTAGACCCGGTCATTCGAGAACATATTCAAAATGAATTTCTAAGAATACAGGAAAATGTTAGGAAAACAATTTTATTTGTTAGTCACGACTTAGATGAGGCGGTAAGAATTGCAGATAAAATTGCTATTATGAAAGATGGATCACTTATGCAATATGATAGCCCTAATGAAGTACTAGCAAATCCAAAAAATGACTTTGTTAAAGATTTTATTGGAAGTGAGAGTTCCCTCAAAAGGCTTTCTTTATTTACTGTTGGTGATTTAATTCAGGCGGTAGGGATTGAAAATAACCATACAAATTTGCAACTTATCAAAGAGAAGGTAAATATTAATCAAAGTTTACGACAGGCTTTGTCTATTATTTTATCCTCTAAAAATAATGAAGTAAAAGTCATAAATGAATCTGAAAAGCCAATTGGTGTTTTAAATATTGCAAATTTATCGTCTTTTAGTTCTCATTCAGTTAGTCAAACATCAGATATTTTATAGACAAGGGGGGCCTAGAATGGGCAAAAAAATTGAGCGAGTTATTCGCTACATATTAATCACTGTCATTGTCGCAATTTTTGTTTGGGCATATAAAGCGGGTGCATTTGAGTTTATTATCAATAATAAAAGTGACCTAATTTACTTAAGTGGACAGCATATACGCCTTGTTGCATTTTCCTCTTTTATGGCAATTGCTGTCGCTATTCCCCTTGGCATCATAGTAACACGGCCGAAATTTAAAAAATTTGATTGGTTGGTAATCAATTTTGCTAACATAGGGCAAACAATCCCTACCCTTGCTGTTCTGGCTTTAATAATGTCTTATTTCGGGATTGGATGGCAAACGGCAGTTATTGCGCTTTGGTTTAACTCTTTGTTACCTATATTAAGGAATACTGTAGCAGGAATCGAAAGTGTCAGCCATTCTATTATCGATGCCGGTCTTGGTATGGGAATGACTAGGATACAAATATTGTTTAAGTTGGAGTTGCCAAATTCATTCAGTGTTATTTTAGCCGGTATAAGAACCTCCATGATTATTAATGTTGGTTCGGCAGCATTAGCATTTTTAATAGGAGGTGGTGGCCTAGGAGACTTAATTTTTACTGGGATTGCAATTGCTGATACAGGGATTATGCTATCAGGTGCTGTGCCAGTTATCATTTTAGCTATTTCACTAGATATGGTACTTGGTATTTTTGGCAAGGTGATTATTCCTAAAGGTTTACAACGTGATTTAGAAACAGTATAAAGTAAATGGAGGAGATTTTAATGAAAAGACTAGGTTTATTATTAATGGTAAGTATATTGGCTTTATTAGTAGCATGTAGTGGTGATAATACTAATGCTAATAAGAATTCGAATGGAAATAATGAAGATAATTCTTCAGCCGAGAAGGAAAAAATCGTCATTGGTGGGAAAGACTTCACAGAACAGCTGTTATTATCAAAAATTACATCGATTTATTTAAAGGAAAATGGCTACCCTGTTGAAGAGGCAAGTAACATGGGAAGTACAGTAGTACGTACTGCTCTAGAAAACGGACAAATTGATCTTTATTGGGAATATACTGGTACAGCATTAATTGTTTTTCAGGAGCAAGAGGTTGAAACAGATCCCGACAAAACGTACGAAATTGTTAAAGACACTGATGAGGAAGTTGGATTAGTATGGTTGGATCGATCAGAGGTTAACAATACTTATGCACTGATGATGCGTCAGGATAAGGCAGATGAACTTGGTATAAAAACAATCACAGATTTGGCAAATCACATAAACGATGTTGATGATAGTTTAATATTTTCATCCAATGCTGAATTTTACGCCCGTGATGATGGAATGAAAGGTTTACAAATAGAATATGGATTCGAATTCCCTTCAAACAACGTAGTCAGAATGGATTCTGGTCTGTTATATGACGCCCTAAAAGAGGGTCAAACCGATGTTTCTGTTGGATTTGCCACAGACGCCCGAATTAAAGGTTTTGATCTAGTTGTTTTAGAGGATGATTTAATGTTTTTCCCAGCTTATCATGCTGCCCCAGTCATTCGTGAGGATAAAGTTACTGATGAATTATCAGATTTATTAAATCAACTTTCAGCAAAATTAGATTCTGAAACGATGACATCTCTCAACTATCTCGTCGATGTTGAACATGATGACATTTCTGAAGTTGCAAGGGATTGGTTAGTAGAGGCGGGATTTCTAAACGAATAAAATGATGCTGTACATTTCAAAACATTAATTATGAATGAAAACACTATGATTGCTGGAGGTTTAACAATGCAAGAGAGACAGATATTTTTTTATAGTGAAGGAAATAAACTAGATGGGACACTTTATCTCCCTGATAATTATCAAGATGGAGAAAAGTTGCCTGCCATTATACCAAATTCCGGTTATCAAGGTTTTAACGAATTTTATCCTCGCCTATTTGCCCATCATTTGACAGAAGCCGGTTTTATTTGCCTTGGATTCGATTATCGAGGGTTTGCAAATAGTGAAGGAGAACAAGGCAGGGTTATTTTAGATGAGCAAATAGAAGATATAATAAATGCGGTTACTTTTTTACAAGCACAAAATGAAGTCAACCCCGATGCAATTGGTTTAATTGGATGGGGAATGGGTGCAGCGAATGTGGTTAGCGCAACCGCTCGGGACCAACGGGTGAAGGCAGTTGCTGCCCTAAATGGCTTTTTTAATGGGTCAAGATGGTTAAAATCAATACATTCTTATGTTGATTGGGTGGAAATTGTTAAAATGATTGAAGAGGATAGAATAAGACGCGTAGTGCACGGAGAATCCTTGCCAGAAGACCCGTTTATACATTATCCACTTGATCCTGCAACAAATGATTATGTCCAAAGGGAATTAGCACCTTTATCCCCTTTCGGGAAAAAAACACAATTACAATTTACGGATTCAATCATTCAAATGAATGCCGAAAATCTAGTGTCCGATATTTCCCCCCGGCCAATTTTTATTGGACATGGGAAACACAATTTATTACACCCAATGGAGGAATCCGAGTCACTATATAAAAAAGCACATGAACCAAAGCAATTTTATGTCATTAACGGAAAGCACAATGATTTCATGTATCATGACCACGAAGAATTCCATCGTTTGACATCAAAGTTAAAGGATTTTTTTCAAAAGAGTTTGACAGTTGTTCCCGTATAAATTTAGTTTTAGTATTAAAAAAACATGCTGTTAGGAATGATCCTCCTAACAGTTTTTTTGATATAGTGATTTTGGTCAATTTAACCACTTCCTATTAACATCGTTTAAAAAATTCAATCGAAGCTTAATTTGAACGGTTTAATTGCATTTGAGGTTGCTTAAATTTGTTAATCAATTCATATGAATTACCTCACTTTTTCATGTATAATGAAATTGGAAAAGGAGCTGACATAATGGAATCGATGAAAATGTTTAAGTATAATCGAACTTCTACTTTAATTTTATTACCAAAATTAGAGGAGGAGGTTTGGGATATTCAACCAGATAATTTTCCGAATACGATACGTTGGAATGCGGGCCATATTTATGCGGAAGCTGAGGGGTTTTTACATGATGCTGACAATAATTACGAAATAATACGACCGGCATGGATGGATCTTTTTCTTGATGGGACACGCCCTTCTGAATGGCATGGGGATGTGCCAACTAAAGATGAAATTATTGAAGCATTACGTGAACAAGAAAGCCGTATAGAGAGTTTTTTCGATGGAAAGTATCATAATAAAGCAACAAAAACTCGTGATTTACATGGTACATTGCTTGACACGGTTGATTCATCTTTACAATTTATTACTTGGCACGAAGGGTTACATTTAGGTGTTTTAAAATCCCTTCGCTTACTCGTTTGATATTAAATTTGTATTTTAGCTTACCAACTTTATGTTTGGTAAGCTAATTTTTTCGTGAAAATTTCTATTAATGTAAGAGTATTTAGACAATTTATGCTAAAATATAATTATATCTACCAGCTTTTTTTAGGAGGGCGTATTACATGTTTAAAAACAAATATATTTCAATTTTATTACGTCTTCTTATCGTTATTTCCATAACCGTTGTTGGTGGATTTGCTATTTATTTTATAGGTAAAATCACCATTCCGTTTATTATTGGTTTCATTATTTCCTTTGTCATTCAACCTCTTGTTGATTTTTTTCAAGAAAAGACAAAAATGAAACGAGGTTTTGCAGTGCTGACCTCTATGATTACCATTCTTGCGGTCATTTCCGCTGCAATAACCCTCTTAGTAAATGAGGCGATTCAAGGTTTTGCCTATTTGGCAAAAATTATCCCTGTACAATATGAAAAATTTTCAGTTTATATAGAGGACCTTTATTTAACGAAGGTTTATCCTTATTATCAAAATTTATTAAATGTTTTCCGTGGGCTTGACCAAAGTGAACGTTCAACAATTTTAGAAAGTATGCAAATGATTGGATCAAAATTAACCGATGCATTTAGTAATCTAATTCAAGCAACGGGAAATGGTCTCTATATGACAATTACAAAAATACCGAATGTGGCGACGATTTTAGTCATCTCCTTATTAGCGACATTTTTTATTAGTAAAGACTGGCATCGAATAATTCGGAAAATGCACCAAATCATTCCCCGACCTGTTCATTCCAAAATAAATAAAATTTATGAAGGACTGCAACGGGCATTACTCGGATTTCTAAAGGCAGAGTTTAAATTGACGTTCATTTCAGCTGTTATCGCCTTTATCGGGCTACTTATTTTACAGGTGAATAATGCCCTATCGATTGCGCTCATAATATGGGTTGTTGATTTTTTACCATATCTCGGGGCAATTTTGATATTCCTTCCATGGGTCATTTATTCATTTGCTACAGGAAATATTTTTCTCGGTATTGGATTATCAATCCTATATGGACTCATTGTTTTACAACGGCAATTAATTAAACCAAAAATTTTATCGACGAGTATTGGTATCAGTCCCCTACTTGTTTTAGTAACGATGTACGTCGGTTTTAAATTAATTGGTTTAATTGGAATTGTGATAGGTCCCCTCACCTTTATATTTATTAAAATTTTATATGAGACGGAAATTTTAAAGGAAATTTGGGATTATATTTATTTAGGTAAAAAAAGTCAATAACTTGTTTCCGTATTTTTAAGTATACTCTTGGAAAAAACAACAAATAATTTGTCTGTTATGGGCGGTCAGTTCGGTTTATGAGCGTTCAGTTCAGTTTATGAGCGGCCACTTCAATTTATGAGCGGTCACTTCGGTTTATGAGCGTTCAGTTCAGTTTATGGGCGGCCACTTCAATTTATGAGC